>CACZSZ010000093.1 GCA_902783945.1 uncultured Lachnospiraceae bacterium | reverse complement strand
GCTGTACGGGTCCCGGATGACTGTGTTTCGGTCCGGGTGAATGCGTTCGGAACACATGATGCGGATCTGACTGACACAGACAATACCATGTCCTCGCCTGGACTGGCGGCATACGCGCGCGGACGCGGCCTGTGGGACGGTGATGAACGGCACTTCGATTTTGCCTCCGCATTTGGATCGGAAACCAGCCCGACGGAATGGGGGCCGGAGAAAGACCCGATGAATCTGCTGCGGAGATGGCGTGCGATGTATCTGGTGGACGGGAGAGAAGAAGCGGAGGATACGCTGCGGTATATCGCAAAGCCGGCACATGGAAACAGGCGGACCGCAGAGCAGATAGCTGAAAGAAACGAAGCGGAAGACCGGAGCCGGGGACAGATCGGAATACAGGATATGATGTCTATTCTGTCCGATGTTTACGAAAACACACCATATGATCTGACCAGAGTTCCGGAGAGCGGATCTGAGCACGACCCTTTTGCTGACGGTGTGCCGTATTATGCACTTTGCAGACAATATACCGTGGCCAGTTTTGTGACAGACTACGCCGGAAAAAAGGGCGAACCTCTGATGTGGACAGCCATGGGTATACCGCGGCTGGTTCCCTATATACCAGTCTGGGTAGATACCGATGGATTGCCGGAATGCTGTGAGAAGCTGGAACGGGAAATGAAAAAATACTGCGATCGCATAAGGATGAACTATGCTCACTTTGCCGCTGCGGCAGAAGAACAGAAAAAAGAATACCAGAAAAAAATGGCCGCTCTGGTACAGGAAGAAGCCGGAACAGAACAGAATGGCAGAGCAGACCGTACCCGGCAGAATGACAGCCACATTCTCGAATCAGTGTTCATATTTTTTCCGGCAGCAGCCGGTGTTCAATCGGAATTCTCTATTTCCCAGACCTGAACGGAAACAGAGGGTAGAGATTTATAATTAATACGTCTCTGCGCCTTACTGTCATCGTTTTCTCTGCCGTACCAGGTATTCAGATACTGTGTCTGCGGTATGCTTCTGTCTTCGCATACCAGGAGACGGATCAGCATACTGCTGCAGATATTTTGGGAACACAGCACGGCGCAGTATCGTTCTCCGTCTTTTACAGCGATCACCGCAAGCCGATCATCCGTTTCCGCATCGCCGGAAAATTCATCCAGAATCTTTTTCCCTTTTTCCCATACCTGCAGGCGGCACGGCGCATTTCGTTCTTCGTGGTCACTGTATTCTGCGGAGATATGTCCCTGTGCATCTTTCTGAAGGAATACCGCATACCGGCTGTTGGTCATAGGCAGTTCGGTCTCTTCTGCATTTATGACAGCAGACGCGGAAGAAGGAAGGATAAAGACAGTCTCTTTCTGTGCTTTTGTGCCGGGATCCCAGAAGCCGAAATATCCGAGTGGACGACGAATGCGCAGCATGTCACTGTTCAGAACGAGCAGCAGCGGATCCGGGTCTGTGGGATGTGTCATGTTCAGAAGGGCTTTTTTATCAAAAGCATATTCTGAAAGAACTTCTTCAGCTGCACTTCTTTTCAAAGGCAGGAGCCTCAGCAGCAGGTCTGCTGCCTCCGGCCGGTTCATCCCGGATCCGGTCAGAACGTCCAGAGCATCGGTACCGCTTTCGTTCAACATCCGGAGAATTCCGGCCATCAGATCCGGATCATCCGTTGTCAGTGCTCTGGCCATGAGCCAGGTCGCTGCTCCGTTGTCCGTACCGCCGTCTGTGAGTGTTCTTCTTTCCGCCTGATATTCCATGTAGTACCCGTCGTCCCACCAGGAGGCGAGCGCGGTATCGGGAGATGTCTTATCCCGTATATAACTCATGGCTTCACATTTGCTGTCCGTGGCAAGAGGCAGATTTTTACGCACGGATCTCCATGCACCGAAGCAGGACGGCAGAACGGCAGCAGCAAGAAGCAGAGAGAGAAGGACAGTCACAGCGTTTTTCGCCGGCATTATCCGGATCTGTTCAGACAGGGAGAATAACCGGCCGATCAGCAGTCCGCACAGGACACTGACCGGGAGGACGGGAATCTGGGCAAGCCGTATGCTTCTGTGTGCGAGAAGTATGCCAAGGACAGTCCAGAGACCTAGAAAACATAGTTCGAGCAGCAGGGAGATCCTGCTATCTGTTTTTTCGCATACACGGTCTCTTACTGCCTGTTCCGAAAAGTACAGTTCGGATGATCCTTCTGTTTGCGAAAGTTCGCTGACGGGACGGGTACGTCTGTGATTCAGGATCAGACTCAGAGGAAACCAGGCGAATGCCAGAAGACAGGGGATCAGTCCTCCGATCCGGCCTGCCACAGAGTTCAGATCTGCCTTGAGAAGATCGGGGAAGATATCATCTGGGAGAACCTGCTGAGATTGCATTTCATAGGTAAACTGCAGGGCATTGGGCATGGAACCGTCGCTTCCTGTGGCAGTGCGATAATTGCTCAGGGAAGTCATGACCTGACGCAGGACATCTTTTCCGCCGAACAGGAAAAGAAGGGCAAGCGAAAGACCCAGCCAGAAGAGGACTCCCCTCAGCATGACCGCCCGTCTGTCTCTTTGAGCGGCTTTCATCATGAAACGCGGAATGAACAGGGACAGCAGCAGAGCTGCCGCTGCGGCAGCGGCGGAAAAAAGAAAATAGAGATAGTACCCTTCCCAGAATAATGACAGACAGAAAAACGCTCCCGCGCTCAGAGCGGCATACCCGAGCTGTTGTTTCCATCCGGTCTCACGCAAACATTGGATCAATGAAAGAATAGCGGTCAGCGGCAGAACAGCCAGTACCATATCGGTATCGAAAAAGCCGGCGTGTGTGTGGATCACAAACGGGATGGCGCATCCGACGAGCAGGCCGGCAGCTAGACCTCCCGGGAAAGAAGTGCGCTTCCGGACATAACAAAAGGCGGGGATCACGGCAAGACTCCCTAAAACAGGGCCCATCCATATAGCTGTACGGGTCAGTGAAACCCCTATATGGGAAAATACATATTTCCAGAGTATAAACGCGAGAACAGACAGACCCAGTGGAAGTGTATCGCCGCCATTGTTTCTGTGAGTTTTCTGACCGATCAGGGGGTCTTCATTTCGGTCGACAGACCATGTTACGGTGTCCTGAACAGCCATTTCCTGTGCTTTGCGCAGATAAAAATAGGAATCCATTTCTGTCAGATACGGATCCTCGTTCTCATCCTGAAAATACACCTTCTCATCGGCGCCGGCGGCGGGCAGTTCTATAACCGAAGCACGGATAAAAAAGGCAGCAAAAAATACAAACAGAAGCAGAAGAACCCGGAAAATATGTTTTGGATTGCTCTTGTGAGACGGAAGAAAGGAATTAGCCACAGCTGATCGGATTCTCCTTGATCATAATATCTGCACTATACCATATCCGGATTCTTCAGGCAATAAACAGAGATTAACGGTGAAGAGTCCGTGTTGAATGCAAATTGCCGAATAGGACTTTGAAAACACGCCAGCTGTCCCGAACCGGGCGGAAATGGGAGCCGGTATTTGAGTCTTTGTAAATGGTCGCCGAGGGAATGGATATAATCGGGATATTTGCCCTGACACAGGCGATCAGGACAAGCATTTCATACTCATATCTTTCTCCGCCGACCTGTGTCATAAAGGGCAGCAACTCTCTGTCAAAAGCCCGCAGTCCTGTCTGCGTGTCGGGCAGATATACTCCATAGAGAAGCTTAAAGAGAAAAGAGGTGAACCGATTCCCGAATCTGCTTCGAAACGGTATGCCGGGGAGATTAAAATTTCGTGTTCCAAGAAGAAGGCCTTTTCCGGCAAAACTGTTTCCGGCCAGCTTCAGGCAGTCTTCCGCAGTATGCTGTCCGTCTGCGTCAGCAGTTATGATCCTGCTGTCCGCGGAGATATTTTCCGTGATCCAGAGAAAAGCGGTTTTCAGCGCGGCGCCTTTTCCGCGATTATTATCATGACGGAGGACCACGGCTTCGGGAGATATCTCATCAAAGACAGACAGAAAGTCAGCCCCGCTTCCGTCGTCAACTACGACAATGCTTTGAAATCCTTCTCTTTTAAGATCCCGGACATAGCGGGACAGTGTGGCAGGAGGATCATAAGCGGGTATGACAATGACACATTTCCGAACGGTTTCTTCCATAAATAATTACCGTTTCCTGCGTTCAATAGCGGCTGATGAACTGTGACGCTTTCATCGTAACAGTTATTCGTTTTTTTTTCCATAGAAATACCTCACCCCGGGAAAACAATATTAAGAAGATTACACCGGTTTTCTTCAGAAGTGGTATACTGTATGTAACAATGTAGCCCGCGGCGTATAGCGGTCATCCGGCAGTTCTGTTCAGGACAGCCTGAAGCTGTGCCGGGGCAAGGTAAACATGTAGATTTTCAAATTGTAAATGAGGTGATCATATGAGTTCTATCAAAAAAGAAATCAGGAGATTTTTGATGGCAGGGTTAGGTGCAGCAGCTGAAGGCGTAGAGAAAGGTGACGCGCTGCTGGAGAAGCTTGCGGAAAAAGGCGAGGATACTCTGAAGCAGAGTAAGATCAAAAATGAGGAACTGAAACGCACGATCCGTGAATCGTTCCGCGGTGATAAAGACGAAAAAGCACTGGAGGATGCCATCGGGAAGATGGATGCCGGACAGCTGCAGGCACTGAAGGAGCGGATCGAAAAACTGGAGAAGCAGGCGGTGCAGACTCTGGAGGAAACGGAAGCGTTTATGAAAGACGCTGTGAACGATGCAGCAGCGGAAAACGAAAATGCCGAAGAGACTCCGGCGGAAGATAAGAGTGAGGATGGAGCAGAAAAGTAAAACCGGAAAAGAGACCGGGCGGAAACGTCTGGGTGAGATCCTGCGCGTTCTGCGAAAAAATGATATCGTACACGGACTGGATCCGGAAAAGCTGGCCCGGATCCTGGAAGAACTCGGGCCGACATTCATAAAAATAGGACAGCTGCTGTCCACACACAGTGACATTCTTCCGGATTCTTACACGGAAGCCTTGAAGAAATTGCAGAATTCCGTGGAACCGATGCCGTACGAAGAAGTGGCGGAACAGATCGAGTCTGCCTACGGACAGCCTATCGAGGAGCTCTTTTCGTTTTTTGACAGGAAAGCTCTGGGAAGTGCTTCGATCGCACAGGTTCATGAAGCAAAGTTTTCAGACGGCACGGATGTCGTCGTCAAAGTGCAGCGGCCCGGCATCTACGATATGATGGGCCGCGACATAATGCTGCTCAAAAAAGGCTGTAAACTGCTTAAGTATACGCCGGTGAGCGGTGTTGTGGATCTGCAGGGAGTCCTGGACGAAATGTGGAACGTCGCGCAGCAGGAAATGAATTTCCTTACCGAGGCGGCCAACCTGGAGAAGTTTTATACGCTGAATGAAGACGTGGCTTTTATCACCTGTCCGCAGATCTACCGGGAGTATACGACCCGGGAGATCCTGATCATGGAAAACATCATCGGTCTGACTGTGGACGATATACCTGCGCTTCGTGAAAAGGGCTATGATCCCGATGAGATCGGCGCAAAAATGGCCGACAATTATATCAAGCAGATCATAGAAGACGGGTTTTTCCATGCGGATCCGCATCCCGGCAATCTCAAGATCCGAGAAGGACAGATCGTTTATCTGGATATGGGCATGATGGGGTCACTCTCCGATAAGGAGCGAAAGCTGGTCGGAGAGGCTGTGTCCGGTGTCGCCTCCGGAGAAATCTCGGTATGTGTCGATGCGGTCCTTGGTCTCGGAATCTTCCGCAGAAAACCTGACCGCAGGACACTCTACCGGGATATCGAAATCCTGCTTCAGGCATATGCGGCCGAAGATCTTAAGACGCTTGAACTGTCCCGTGTATTTCGCGACATGATCAATATCATGAAGGAGAACGAAATTGAGATTCCGACGTCACTCACGATGCTGATGCGGGGGCTGACAACAGCGGAAGGTGTCGTGGCCGATCTCTCCCCGGACACGAATATCCTGGAGGTAGCGGGAAACCGGTTTGCGGCGTCACGTCTGCAGGACATGGACCTGCCCGGGATGGTGAAAAATGAATCTCTGACGATCTGGAAAAGCGTGCACAAGCTGATCGGACTGCCTGCGCTCATGTCCGAGGTTATGGACAGCCTGCTGAAGAACGAAAATTACATCGGCATGGAGCATCATGTCAGCGAGGATATGAAGGCTCTGCTGAGGGAACTGACCAGCAAAGTCACGGCCATGCTCGCAGCTGCTGCGCTTGTGATCGGTGCGGGTGCTGCCTGGGATAATGACAGGAT
>CACZSZ010000092.1 GCA_902783945.1 uncultured Lachnospiraceae bacterium | reverse complement strand
TGGCCATGCAGTTTCACCGCAAGGCGCCGGAGGATTTCAGGGAACTGGCCGCGAATCACAGGGCTTTTCTTGCCGGGGCGTTCCCGGGCGGCAGGAACGAGGTGTATGTGACCTGGGGAGGTTATAACCTCAACAAGATACTGACCCATATGGACTGGCTTCATGATCCCGCCTGCCGTTTCAATTTTTCCAGCATCGCGGCTGTGTGCGGGGAGGCCTGTGAAATCGGCGCTGCGGATGGGAAGACAGAAGAGCAGCATGATGCGGCCGGCGGAGAGGGTTTCTGCCACAGAAACCGCTATCGTCAGATCATGCTCGAACGGGAGCGGAAAAGAAGTATATGGACGGTACTGCGGGAACAGAAACCGGCCTGGTTCTTTCTGGATTTTCTGGAGGAACGGTTCGATCTGCTCGGATCCGGAGAGAGATATTATACGGCAAGTGATGCCTGGGAGGGCGCGGAAAGGCGTCCGGCGGAAGTGCAGAGGAGGGTCAGCCGGTTTTCAACGGAGTGTACAGAGATCTGGATGAAGGCCGCCCGGACATTTTTTGCTGAAGTGCGCAGTACAGCTCCGGGAATTCGGTTTGTATTTGTGGAGAATTATCTCAGTGAGACCTGTGGCGATCTGACAGGACAGCAGGAATTTGCGGAGATCGGGCAGATCCGGCAGACGAATGCGCTGCTTGCCACGTATTATGCGTATGCCGAAGAACTCTGTCCAGATGCTGTCGTGATCCGGCCGGCAGATGATCCGCTCTATTTTACCGACAGAAAATATGAATATGGAGCAATTCCGCCGCATTTAAATGAACTGGTCAATCAGAAGATTGCAAAAAAGATAGAAGAAAAACTGGACAATGTCAGAGGAAAGGAGCGGAAATGCCAAAAGTATCCGTTGTGATCCCGGTTTATAATGTGGAAGCATGGCTTCCTGACTGTCTGGACAGTGTGCTGCACCAGAGCCTTCAGGATATCGAGATCATCTGCATCGATGACGCCTCGCCGGACAGGTGTCCGGCCATTCTGGACGATTACGCGTCCCGGTATGCCAATATACAGGTGATCCATCTGACAGAGAACCGAAGACAGGGATACGGACGAAACCGGGGTATGGATCTGGCATCTGGGGAATACATCTATTTTCTGGACTCGGATGATATGATCACTCCGGAGTCGATGGAAGAACTCTGCCGCCTTGCAGACAGGGACTGTCTGGATGGGATTTTCTTTGATTCCGTGATGCTCTGTGAGGATCCGTCACTGGAACGTTTTGCGGCTGCCTATCCGGCCGTGTGGAAGAAGGACTATCCGGAAGAGGTGATCTCAGGTCAGGAATTGTTTGCCGCATTTATGCGTCAGCAGGAGTGGACCTGTTATGTTCAGAGACAGTTCTGGCGGCTTGATTTTCTGCGCCGGGAGAAAGTGCGTTTTCCGGACGGGGTGGAACATGAAGACGAACTCTTTGCGTTTGAGGCAATCCTCCTGGCAGAGCGGGTACGTCTCATCCATCGGCCATATTTTATCCGGCGATACCGGAAAAACTCGGTTCTGACGACACCGCCGACAGCAAAGAATTTCCACGGCTATTTTATGAATTCCGTATTGATGGACGGGTTTCTCGCGGAGAGAGGGATTACTCTGCCGGAAGCGAAAAAAAGGGCTTTGGTCATGTACGGACTCGCAGCCCGGTACTATCAGGTATTACATGAGAAAGAAAATATGACGGCCTGGTTCCGGGAACGGGAGCTGCCGCTGTACCGCATTTTTGAGGCCTCCATGCAGGAAAGCATCCGTTACCGGGATATGCGGGATGGGCTTGAGGAGCAGCTTCGCAGCAGCAGAAAGATATATATCTACGGAGCGGGAGCGGTCGCAGAGACTGCATATAAGACGCTTGAACAGAACAATTATATTGTTGAGGGATTTCTGGTCAGCAGGAAAGAAAATAATCCTGCAGTCCTGCATTGCCGGCCGGTCCTTACTCCGGATGAAGTCCGTCCGGAAGAAGGTGCGGTCATTCTGACAGCCATGACAAAACTGTATGAGGAGCAGGTCCGTCCCGGATTGGAATCTTCCGGATGGACAGTCGTCAGTTTTCGGGGATAAGCAATGACGGAACAGGAATATGTAATCAGCATTTTTGAAGAGAAGTTCAAAGAGTTTGCCGGGAAAAAGATCGTACTTCACGGCTCAAGGAATTATGCACAGGCGATCCTCGGGAAATTTGACGGACAGTTTCACTTCCAGGGGATCCTGACTTTTGACGATACAGGAGAATCTTTCTGCGGAAAGCCTGTATTGCAGAAGGAAGACCTCCCGCGGCTGAAAACAGAGATGATCATCCTTACGGAGCGGGTGAAATATGCAGAAGCAGCGTATCAGGATCTGCAGAGTCTGTGTGTGATGCAGGGGATAAGGCTGTTCAATATGTATGGGCTGGATGAGATCGCTGTCCATAGGGAGATCGCGTCCATGGATCCGTCAGAACGTATTACGATCGATGAGTGGGAGAAAAGAACGGATCCATATAGTGTGGTTGCGTTTGAAGTAATGGATGTGTTCCTTTTTCCAAAGCAGCCGGGAATGAGATGGATAGTTGATTCCAATTTTGAGAAGCTTTATCGCTACTTGCGAAGCGCCGGGAAGCCTGTCTTTTTCAGCCTGAGAAAATCTGTTCCAGAAGAAGAGCAAGTAGAGGCACTGTGGGAGACAGGCTTATTTGAGGACAGGACGAGTCTTGAAACCAGTCTTATCCGCCGGGAGGGTGAGGATCTCTCTTTTCGCACCGTTCGGGAGGCAAATACAGGTAAAATACTGTATCTCGGATATGGTATTGTCAACGAATGTATTCTTCCCAGGTGTTATGGAATTGACACATGCCGGGTGTGGCACAGCATTCTCCCCTGTCGGCCTGTTCCCATAGTCAGGGAACTGCCGGAGGACTATGATCTTGAACGCCTTGCAGACAGGATAAAAAGCGAAATCAAAAATCATGATATCATTTCCTTTGATGTTTTTGATACTCTGGTCGTACGCAGGACATTGCAGCCGTCAGATGTTTTTCTGTTATTGGAACGGCGGATAGAAGATACCGGTATACGGATCAGAAATTTTGCGGAACTGCGTATGCAGGCGGAAGCCTTTCTGATCCATCAGACACTTCCGGAGATATATTTGAGATTGCACGAGATGTACGGCATCCCGGAGGAATTGACAGAGAAGATCATGGAAGAGGAGCTTCGTCTGGAAGAGAAGATCCTTCTTCCAAGGGGAGAAGTTGTTAAGCTGGCTGAATACGCAAAGAGTCAGGGGAAAACAGTTATTCTGACCAGTGATATGTATATTCAGGCTGCTGTACTGAAAGATCTTCTCCGGAAAAAAGGAATAGACTGTTTCGATGAAATATATGTCTCCTGTGAATACAGGCAGGGTAAAGAGGAGGGGTTGTTTGATAAGATAAACCAGATCTTTCGCGGAAAGGAAATTTTGCATATCGGCGATAACCAGACAGCTGATATAAAAGCTGCCGAGGCTGCGGGGATTGACAGCGTTCTCATACCGTCCGTTCTTTTTCTGGCCTGCAGGAGCGGATGGGAGCCATCTGTCGCCTGTGCAAAAACGCTTGCGGAAAGATGTCTTCTCGGATCTGCTGTTGCAAAGAGTTTCCTGGATCCGTTTCAGCCGGCGCAGCTTTCTGAAATGACAATGGATCAGCGGTTGATCAGATACGGAAGCAGTGCACTTGGGCCTGTCCTGGCGGGTTATATAAGCTGGCTGATCAGCAAAATCGCTGGAGCCGGATATGAAAAAGTGCTTTTTCTGTCAAGGGACGGATACCTGCTGTATCCCGTTTACGAGAAGCTGCGGAAAGACTGGCCCCTGCTTGATCTGCCGGAGGCGATGTATTGTTATGCGAATCGGCATTCGGCGTTTCTTTTTTCTGCTGAAAGGAATATGGATACTGTCACCGAAAGAATTTGGAACGGCCTGACTCCGGAGCAGGTTCTGCGGGTCGTTCTGGATCTTGACGAGGATGAAGTGCTGCATTTTGATCCGGTTTCGCAGGATAAAAAAACTTATTTTTTACAGCATACGGAAAAGATAAAAAGCAGAAGCCGTCGTGAGAAGGCAGCGTTCGCTGCCTATGCCGAAAGAAACGGGATCGATTTCGGCAGTCGGTGTGTGGTTGTGGATGGATTTGGGGAAGGCACGATCCATGCAGCGCTTGAAGCTTTTTTCGAAAAGGAACTGGCAGGGTTTCTTATTGGCAGAGGTTGGGCATTAAACGGCAAAAACCAGCATATCACCTACTATTTGAATTACCGGCATGATTTTCTTTTGAAAAACTATATGGAGATCGAGGGCTATCTGACCGCTCCGGAGCCGGCGCTGGATCATTACTCTTCAGAAGGAGAACCTGTGTTTCAGTCCGAGATACGTACTGATGATGAAATGAAGACCATGCAGCGCGGACAGGAAGTTATCAGGGAATATATGGAAGATTTCTTCCGCCTTTTCTATAGGCCGGGGGAGGTGATATCCCCGGAGCTGGCGGAGGAGATGTATATGGCAGAGGGATATCACTGGGTCAGCCTGAAATCTTACGATGACTGGACAAAGAAAGAAATAAAATATGAATGAAGTAAGGAAAAACGAAATACCGGAAGAACTGAGGCAGGCACTGCTCTGCTGGTATCCGTTCCGAACGGACGCCGAGGTTCTTCTTATCAGCCCGGATCCGGCGCCGCTGGAACACATGTTTCACAGAACGGTCCGTGAGATCAGTATGGCGCTTCCCGATGAGTTTTTGAAGGAAGAGTACGGGCAAAAGCAGTTTTCCTATGTTATTGCGCTGGACTGTCTGGAAAAGACTCCTGATCAGGATCTTTTTTTAAACAAGGTCAGAAGGCTGCTCTCTCCGGACGGTATATTTCTGCTTGGGTTCAGGAATCGATTCGGACTGAAGTATCTCAGCGGAAGTCTGGATGAATGGGTTGAGACCCCTTTTGCGGGTTTGAGGAATTCGATCCCGGACACACATCTGTTTGCCAGAAATGAAATGTGCGGGATGCTGGAAAAAGACGGCTTTTCGGCGATCCGTATGTACTACCCTATGCCGGATGAAAAATTCGTGCAGGCAGTGTATTCAGATGAGTATCTCCCGGAGGGACCTATTACCGACAGGATCATTCCGTATGATCCTTTCAGCAGTCCCTTTATCGCGGCGGAGGGGGATCTTTACAATAACATAGTGCGGGAAAAGATGCTTCCCCAGCTGGCTGACTATTATCTGGCGGAGTGCAGGGCTCAGGAAAAGGAAGGATCGGATCCTCATGTTATCTTTGCGGCATTGTCAGCGGACCGCGGAAAAGAACACAGCTTCGCCACGCTGCTTTTTTCGGATGGCACTGCGGAAAAGAAAGCACTCTGGAAGGAAGGGATACCGGCGCTTCGGACTGCCTATGAGAATCTGGAGGAAATCAGACAGAGAGGAGTTTGTGCAGTAGAGCAGAAGTGGCAGGATGACACGATCCAAATGCCGTTGATCCGCGAGAAGACGATGATGGTCTGGCTGAAAGAGCAGATCCGAAGCGATCCGGAGGCTTTTCTTCAGACCTTTTGGGAATTCTATGAAGATGTCCTGCATTCGTCGGAGGAAAGCGCAGAACTCCCCGGGGATATGGCAGAAAAATGGGGGGCTCCTGCGGAGGCACTGCGGCCGGTCCTGAAAAAAGCTTATATCGATATGATACCGCTGAATTCATTCCGCGCGGGGAAGACGATCAGGTATTATGATCAGGAGTTTGCGGTGCCGGACTGCCCGGCGAGATATGTGCTGTTCCGTGCGCTTTTTTATACATGGCTGCATATTCCCGAGGCAGAGGAAGTACTTCCTTTGGAAGAGGTCAAAACACGATTCGGTCTGGCGGATCTGTGGAACGGTTTTCAGACCCGGGAAAATACGTTTGTTTCGGAAAACCGGAATTGGGAGAAATATCAGCAGATTTATGAATGGTCGTGGATCGACCGGAGAAAACTGGAGGAACGGAGCCGCAGGCTTTTGGGAAATGA
>CACZSZ010000091.1 GCA_902783945.1 uncultured Lachnospiraceae bacterium | reverse complement strand
CCTGGCCAGGGACAGACAGTACAGAAGAGAAGCCGGACTTCCGGAAGAAGGTCTTTCCAAGTCCAATGCGGAAATGATGGGCGAGAAATAAGAATGTCCGTCCCATGGCAGGACGTATAGAATGATGGAATCTGTGTTCTTACCAAAAACATAAGACGCAGCAGCCATACCCTCGACCGCACAGGAGAGAATCGACTCCCTCTCCCGTGCGGTCTTTTTTCGTCTGCAAGAGTTTATATTCCCAGATATGTGCAATGGATAGTATTTCCTGCTTTTTGCCGGCAATATGTTTTAAAATATTTTGGGATAAGGCAAAAGATCAGGATTCTATGATGGAACGGATAAGGTCATAAGTCCGCTGCACCGAGGAAACGGACATACGTTCCTGCGGTGTGTGGATATTTTCGATATCCGGACCGAGCGAGACGGCATCGAGTCCGGGAATTTTTTCCGAGAGGAGACCGCATTCCAGGCCGGCGTGGATCGTTTCCACGACCGGTTTTTTGCCGTACTGCTTCTCGAAAAGGCTGACCGCTTTCCGGCGGAATGCCGAGTCTGCGACGTACTGCCAGGCGGGATACCGGTCGGCGCAGGTGAGCGAGGCGCCGTACTGCCCGGCAATAAAAGTGAACAGCTGCAGCATTTCGTCAAGCCGGCTTTCCAATGAACTGCGTACCAGATATTCAGCATACAACTCGGTGCCGGAAACGCGCAGGATCCCGAGATTGAGTGAAGTTTCAACCAGACCTTCCAGATGCTGATCCATGTGCATAACGCCGTCCGGGAAAGAGGAAAGAAGCGTCACCAGTGCTTTAGTGCCTGCTGCGGTCAGGGCTTTGCCGAAATTATCGATTTCCCTGACAGCCAGCTGCAGCCCGGGATCAGTCACTTCAAATTCTTTTTTCAGTGCGCCTTCCAGCTGCCGGATCTCTTCCTGCACAGCAGCGGCGTCATCGGCTGCTATGACGGCCTGGGAATTCCGGGGAACAGCATTGTGTTTTGTACCGCCTTCCAGCGAAATCAGGCGTATTCCATGAGCTGTGCACAGACGGCGCAGGATGCGCAGCATTACCACATCGGCATTGGCACGTCCGCACTGGATGCAGGCACCGGAGTGGCCGCCGGTGAGACCTGAGAGGGAGAGCTCCAGGATGGTGCCATCTGCGGGTTCAGACTTAAGAGGCAAACGGAGTACCAGGTTTTCTCCTCCGGCACAGCCGGCTGTAAGCATGCCTTCTTCTTCCGAATCGATATTCAGCAGAAGACGTCCTTTCAGGGAAGCGGGATCAAGACCGTGCGCCCCGCCCATGCCGGTCTCTTCTTCGGTCGTACAGACAAATTCCAGACGGGGATGGGAGAGCGTATCATCTTCAAGCAGTGCCAGAGCTATGGCGACGGCGATGCCGTCATCTCCGCCGAGAGTTGTGCCTTCTGCATAGAGCCAGTCACCGTCCAGAACCAGATCCAGCCCCTCTGTTTCCATATCTTTCGTACAATCGGGTTCTTTTTCGCAGACCATATCCATGTGCCCCTGGAGGATCAGAGGTTCATCGGTCTCCCTTCCGGCAGAAGCTTCTTTTATGATGATCACATTTCCGGCCGCATCGCGGGATGCTTCGAGTTCATTCCGGGCGGCAAAAGCGAGCAGATAATCTCCGACAGCCTTTTCCTGTCCTGACGGACGGGGTATACGGGAAATCTGTTCGAAATGATAAAACACACGCTGCGGTTCCGGTAAAACAGATAATTCAGACATAAGTCGCCTCCTGATAAATGTAGTATATTCGTTTCAAGTATGCCATCAGGATATGTGTTATGCAAGAAACTTTGCTGTATAATACAAAGCGGGAAGAGACCTCATGCGGGAAACATCTCTTCACACTGTACCGAAAACGTGCTATACTAACTCTGATTAAAAACAGACAGGGCAGAGGGGAGTCTGCAGCCCGGGGGAGAAAACATATGAAATGTCCATACTGTGGTCAGCGAAATTCCGACAAGGCGCGTGTTTGTACGCGCTGTGGAAAGCGGCTTGATAAAGTCAGAGAAAAACGAAAAGAAAAAAAGATCCTGGCGGCAGGAATTGTTCTTGTTCTTCTGATTCTCTGTGCCGGAGCAGCGGCCATATATCTGCTGTCCAGGATGATGCAGCCGGATAAAACGGAGGTAGAAGCAAAATCAGCCGCACAGGTAACAGAGGCACCAGCTACGCCGGAACCAACGCCGGAACCGACACCGGAACCAACGCCGGAACCGACACCGGAACCAACGCCGGAGCCGACACCGACACCTGAGATCCAGCCGGGCGGAGCTCTGCGGGCCAAGCTTGCAGAAGAATCCCGGGCTGCTCAGTATGAACAGGAAGGGTATGGCAAGCTCACGATGAGCAGTGCGGAAGCAAGCTCTACGATCTACCAGGTCGGTGTAGATAATAATGCATATGTACTGTATGACGGGCAGGACTGGTCCAGCTGGCAGGATGGCGTCGAAGGGGACGGCGTGGGTGAAAACATCACACTCCACTTTGACGGGGAACATGCCGTACGGCTGCTTAAGATACGGCTCGGCAACTGGTACGGGGAAGATAACTATTATTATGAAGCGAATAATCGCCCGGAGACGCTGACATTTGATCTTGGGGAAGAGAGTTTCAGCATTACTTTCCCGGATGAAAGAAAAGAGTTTATTGTAGAGCTTTCCAAAGATGTCACGGCTTCGCAGCTTAAGCTGACTATAGACAGTGTGTACAAAGGATCGATTTATGATGACACATGTATCAACGAAGTGACGATTTATGGAAAGTGATGTGAGGATTCTCTTTACTTCCTATGAAAATCGTGTTATTTTGTGCAGGTGAATAGAATAGTTTTAAGGCAGTAAGGAGGAGTAAAATGAAGATTGAAAACATCAAAGACGTAGAGGGCTTCTTCAAGGTAGTTGACGAATGCAAAGGACGTGTTGAACTTGTAACAGCGGAAGGAGACAGACTGAACCTGAAATCCAAACTGAGTCAGTTCGTTTCGCTTGCCAATATCTTTTCAAACAATGCGGAGATCCCGGAACTTGAACTGGTTGCCTCGGAACCGGAAGACATTGAAAGACTGATGCAGTTCATGATCAACGGCTGATCAATCATAAAAACGTTCACGGCAAACGAAGGCTGACCGCCTTCGTTTGTTTTCTGTCTGAGACCTGTTTCAAAGCAGAAAGTGTCGATTAAAAATTAAAGACAGTATAAAAATACAGGAGGGATACCATGGCAAAAATAAATGTGATCTCGGGTTTTCTCGGCGCCGGGAAAACAACACTGATCAAAAAACTGCTTAATGAGGCTTTTGCCGGACAGCAGATCGTTCTGATTGAAAATGAATTCGGGGAGATCGGTATCGACGGCGGCTTTCTGAAAGATGCCGGAATTGAAATAAAAGAGATGAATTCCGGATGTATCTGCTGTTCGCTGGTCGGTGATTTCGGGTCGGCTCTGAAGGAAGTCGTCGAAACGTATCATCCGGATCGCGTGATCATCGAGCCGTCCGGCGTGGGAAAACTTTCGGACGTGATCCATGCGATCGAAAACAATGCCGAGAGTGCAGGACTGGAACTGGATTCTGCCGCGACAGTCGTGGATGTGACAAAATGTAAGATCTATCTGAAAAACTTCGGCGAGTTTTTCAAAAATCAGGTTCAGGCAGCCGGCACGATCGTGCTCAGCCGCATGGATACTCCGAAGGCTACTCCGGAAAAAGTAGAGGAGGTCCTGCATCTTCTCCGGGAGCAAAACCCGAACGCTACGATCATTACGACACCGATCAATGAACTGAGCGGCGTGAAAGTCCTGGAGACCATGCAGGGCAAGAAGATCGACCTGTCTCTCGTTGAAGATGATGAGGACGAGCACGAACATGAACACCATCACCACGATCATGATGAGGACGAGCACGAACATGAACACCATCACCACGATCATGACGAGGATGAGCATGAACACCATCACCACGATCACGACGAGCATGAGCATCATCATCACCATCATGATCATCACGGACATCATCACCACCATGCAGACGAAGTATTTGACAGCTGGGGACAGGAGACGGTCCGGAAGTTCACACAGGATGAGATCAGGGATATTCTCGAAAAGCTTTCCGCAGATGATACATATGGCCAGGTTCTCCGTGCCAAAGGTATGGTCGAGGGCACAGACGGCACATGGATCTATTTTGATATGGTACCGGAAGAATCGGACGTGCGTACAGGGGAACCCGAGTATACCGGCCGTCTCTGTGTGATCGGGGCACAGCTGAAGGAAGACCGGCTGGCACAGCTGTTCGGCCTGTCATAATACACATACAGCCCTCAGTAATTTTATCAGGGGCACAAGAGGAAAAATATGAACTACGAAGATATTGAGGTACCTGTGTACCTGATCAACGGATTCCTGGATTCCGGAAAGACATCGTTCCTTAATTTTACGATGACACAGGACTATTTTCAGATTGACGAAAAAACACTTCTGATCGTCTGCGAAGAAGGCGAGGAGGATTACGACAGGGCAATTCTGAAGCGTCATCACAACACGGTTGTGGAAGTGATCGAGGAAGAAGAGGATTTTAAACTGAACACACTGCGCGCGCTGGATGCAAAACATGATCCCGCGCGCGTGATCATCGAATTCAATCCTCTCTGGGGAGTGGCGAAACTGGAACAGATGCGCCTCCCGAAAGGCTGGGGGATCATGCAGGAAATCGTGATCGTGGACGGCGAGACATTTTCTGTATATATGAACAACATGAAAGCCATGTTTGTCGAGATTGCCAGAAATGCAGAGATGATCCTGTTCAACCGGTGTTCGGAAGAACTCCCGCTGGCCAATTTCCGGCGCAGCATCAAGGTCTTCAATCCGGCCTGCGACGTGCAGTTTATGGGTACAGACGGCCGTCCGGTCGATATTTTTGAAAACTCACTCCCCTATGATCTGGAAAACGATCCGGTGGAGATCGAGGATATTGATTACGGGATCTTTTTTGTGGATCTGCAGGATGAGATGGATAAATATATCGGCAAGACCGTGCATTTCAAGGGACAGGTTCTGAAAAACCCCCAGCTTCCGGCGGGAACGTTTATACCCGCACGGCAGGCAATGACATGCTGCGCCGAGGATATCCAGTACATCGGGTATCTCTGCAGGAGTAAAGAGGCTGCCCGCCTGAAAGAAAAATCCTGGGTCGATGTGACGGCAAAGATCGGCAGAGAGTATCTTCCCATGGTGCACCGGGAAGAGCCGGTACTGGAGGCACTGTCCGTCAAACCGGCTGCACCGCCCGCGACGGAGCTGGTTTATTTCACGTAAACCGAAAAGTATATATTTCTGATCAGATATTTACAGGGGGAAACAGTTATGTACCTCATCGCGGGACTGGGCAATCCGGGGGACAAGTACGACGGAACCCGCCATAATATGGGCTTCGATGTTGTCACGGAACTGATCGACAGACACCATATTCCCTCGTCGGGCATCGCAATGAAAGCCCTGTACGGAAAGGGACTTCTGGGCGGACAGAAAGTGATGCTTATGAAGCCGCTGACCTATATGAATCTGAGCGGAGAGGCAGTTCAGCAGTTCGTTCATTATTATAAGATCGATCCGGCGGAAGAACTGATCGTGATCTATGACGATATCGATCTGGAACCGGGACAGATCCGGATCCGGCAGAAAGGGAGCGCAGGCAGCCATAACGGCATGAAAAGTGTGATCTCCTGCCTGGGAACAGCTGCTTTTACGCGGTTGCGCGTCGGGATCGGCGCAAAACCGGAAGGATGGGATCTGGCGGACTATGTGCTTTCGCGGCCGGGGAAAGAAGAGCGGGTGTTGATTCGTGAGGCGGTTACCCGAGCGGCAGATGCCATAGAATTGATCGTGTCCGGGGAGACCGAAAAGGCTATGAGCCTTTATAACAGCAGAATATAACAGAAACTAAACTACGAGGCCATACATGAAGGCACTCCTTCAGCCGCTGGCGGATCTCGCCGGCTACGATGACCTGTGCAGGCAGCTTCGGAATAACCGCGGTGTGGTCGGCATCACGGGATGTCTGGAGTCTCAGAAAGCACATCTGGCTGCAGGCCTGGCGGAAAACTTCAGGGCAGTGCTTCTGATCGCGGAAAACGAATTGAAAGCGAGGGCACTGTTTGAAGACTGCAGGCTGTATGATCCGGATGTGCTGTATTATCCAAGAAAGGATCTTATCTTTCATCAGGCGGATATCTCGGGTAATCTTCTGACGCGTCAGCGCATGCAGGTCATAAAAACAATTTCGGAACAAAAGCAGAAGAAGATCATGATCGTCACCAGTACGGGGGGATGTATGGATCTTCTCCTGCCTTTTCGTGTGTTTCAGAACAGCCGTCTGAAAATCACCGGCGGGGCGCATATGGACCTGCAGGAGGTCAGCCGCCGGCTGGCAGAGATGGGATACGAACGCTTTGGCGCCGTGGAAGCTTCCGGTCAGTTTGCCGTGCGCGGGGATATCCTGGATGTTTTTCCGCTTACGGAAGAACTGCCCTGGCGCATCGAATTCTGGGACGACGAGATCGATTCTATCCGCAGTTTTGATCCTCAGTCACAGCGCTCTGTGGAAAACCTGGAGGAGATCACTGTTTTTCCTGCCACGGAGGAACCCGGCAAAGAGGCAGATGAGTCAGCTTTTTACCGGAGACTCACGGATACATTTCCCGATTATCTTCCTGAAAACAGCCTGATCGTTCTGGACGAGCCGACGCGGATCCTGGAAAATGCAGGTGCTCTATTCACAGAGTACAGTGAAGCCATGAAGCACCGTCTCGAGGAAGGCCATGTCACAGCGGCGGAAGCAAGGCGTATGATCACGCCGGAAATGCTGGCGGCAGGTCTGAACCGTCACAACTGCGTGGCGCTCAGTATGATGGAGCACACGGAAAAACGGCTGAATGTCCGGGAAAAACATTCGATTCTGGCGCGGTCTGTCGGCAGTTACAACAACCAGTTTCCAATGCTCGTAAAAGACCTGAAGCGGCTGAAAAAAGACGGCTTCCGTGTTATCCTGCTTTCTTCCTCACGCACTCGTGCAGACAGGCTGGCCAGAGAACTGCAGGCAGAGGATCTGAACGCCTTTTACAGTGAAAACAGGGAACGGCTCCTGCAGCCCGGTGAGATCCTGGTCACGCCAGGCTACGCGAAGCATGGGTTCGAGTACCCGATGCAGAAATTCGTGCTGATCACCGAGACGGATATTTTCGGTGCAGTACAGAAAAAGAAACACCGAAAAAAAACAGAGTACTCCGGGCAGAAGATAAACAGCTTTCAGGAGTTGACCATCGGGGATATCGTAGTCCACGAGAGCCACGGGATGGGGATTTACAAGGGGATCGAAAAGGTGGAAGTCGATCATGTGACGAAGGATTTCGTCAGGATCGAGTACGCCGGAGGAAGCAGTCTCTATGTGCTGGCCACTTCCCTTGATGCACTGCAGAAATATTCCGGAGGCGACGGAAAGCATCCGAAGATCAATAAACTCGGCGGAAATGAGTGGAACCGCACGAGGGCCAGAGTTCGTTCTGCCGTACGTGATATCGCGGCGGATCTGGTGAAACTGTATGCTGCGCGGCAGGAACAGAACGGCTATGTATACGGGCCGGACACGGTCTGGCAGAGAGAATTTGAGGAACTGTTTCCCTATGAAGAAACAGAAGATCAGCTGACCGCGATCGAGGATACCAAGAGAGATATGGAGAGTCCGAAGATCATGGACCGCCTGATCTGCGGAGATGTCGGATACGGAAAGACGGAGATCGCGATCCGTGCCGCGTTCAAAGCAGTACAGGAGAATAAGCAGGTCATCCTGCTGTGTCCGACGACGATCCTCGCACAGCAGCACTACAACACCTTTGTTCAGAGAATGCGGGATTTCCCCGTGCGGATCGATATGCTGAGCCGGTTCCGCACGGCTGCCCAGCAGAAAAAAACGATCGCTGACATGGAAAAAGGGTTTGTGGATATCCTGATCGGTACACACAGAGTTCTGTCCAAAGATGTTAAGTGCAAAGATCTCGGTCTGCTGGTCATTGATGAAGAGCAGCGATTCGGCGTGGCTCACAAAGAAAAAATCAAGCAGATGCGGGAGACGGTCGACGTGCTGACACTGACGGCCACACCGATCCCCAGGACCCTGCATATGAGCCTGATCGGAATCCGGGATATGAGCGTGCTGGAGGAACCGCCGCTGGACCGCATGCCGATCCAGACTTATGTCATGGAGTATGACGAAGAACTGGTGCGGGAGGCCATCAGCCGGGAACTGGCCCGGGACGGCCAGGTATATGTTGTGTATAACCGTGTGCATGGTATAGCGGATATGGCACGGCGGGTACAGGAGATGGTCCCGGACGCTCAGGTGGCCTATGCCCACGGGCAGATGAATGAGCGTGCGCTGGAAAAGATCATGTATGATTTTATCTCCGGAGAAATCGACGTTCTGGTCTCCACTACGATCATCGAGACCGGTATGGATATATCCAATGTCAATACACTGGTCATCTGTGACGCTGACCGGCTGGGGCTTTCCCAGTTATATCAGCTTCGGGGCCGTGTGGGCCGTTCGAACCGGAATGCATATGCGTTTCTGATGTACAGAAGAGAACGCATTCTGAAAGAAGATGCAGAAAAGCGGCTGCATGCCATCCGGGAATTTACTGATCTGGGCAGCGGCGTGAAGATCGCCATGCGGGACCTGGAGATCCGCGGAGCCGGCAATCTGCTCGGCGCCGAACAGCACGGACACATGGAGGCGGTCGGGTATGATCTGTACTGCAAGATGCTGAGCGAGGCAGTCCGCGAAGTGAAAGGGGAAAAAAGGCACGAGGATTTTGAGACTTCGATCGATATTTCCGTCAATGCATTTATCCCGCCGGAGTATATTCCGGAAGAAAGCCAGAAACTGGATATGTATAAGCGGATCGCGGCTGTCAGTGACGAAGAAGAAGCGGAAGATATGCTGGAAGAAATGATCGACCGCTTTGGCGAGCCGCCCCGCAGTGTACAGAATCTGATCCGGACTGCGCTTATCAAGGCAATGTTCCACCGTGCTTTTGTGACAGATATCCGGCAGACAAATGATGAGATCCGGTTTTCTCTTTTTGACAGGGCCGAACTGGATGCCGTGCGGATACCGGAACTTCTGCAGGATGAGAAGTGGCGGAACCGTCTGTTTTTCCGGGCTGTTCCCGAGCCAGAGTTCAGTCTGCGGATCAAAGCGAATGTCAAGCGGCAGCAGGAACTTTTGAAGATTCTGCAGGAATTGGCACAGGATCTCGGGAAACTTTGCCTCTGAGCATAAGAATTTTGCATTTTCTGCTCTTTTGTGGTAAAGTGCTGAATATATTTTTGTTATGGAAGGAAGGTGTATCTATTATGAAAAAAATTATGGCAATCGCACTCTGTGCTGCGCTGATGACAGGTATGACAGCGGGAGCGGCAATGGCAGAAGAAGAACAGGCAGAAGGAAAGGTCTATAAGATTGCGATCGATCAGGCGTTTGCTCCGTTCTCTATCCTGCAGGACGACGGTTCCTATATCGGAATCGATCTGGATATCATTCAGGCCATCGCCGACGCAGAAGGCTTTGAAGTAGAGATCCAGCCGATGGATTTTTCGGGTATTATCCCGGCACTGATCTCCGGTACTGTCGATGCCGGCATGGGCTGCATGACGATCACGGAAGAACGCAAAGAGAGTGTTGATTTCTCCGATCCGTATTATGAGGACGGACAGGCTCTGGTCACACGCGCGGACGATACGATCGAAACACTGGAAGATCTGAAAGGCCGCACACTCGCGATCAAGGAAGGCACCATGGGCGCCATGTGGGGAGAAGATCACGCAGACGAATACGGATTTGAGAT
>CACZSZ010000090.1 GCA_902783945.1 uncultured Lachnospiraceae bacterium | reverse complement strand
TGTGACAATATCAATATGACGGGATATCAGCCGTTGTCTCCGCAGGATGTACCGATAGAGACAAGAGGGCTGCATTGTCTGTATGAGACGATGCGCTGTACGGATAAGCCATGGCTTGCTCCGATGGATTATGTAAGCGGTGCGGATAAACGCAGAGAACTGGGCATGTATGAGATTGTTTTCGGAAAAGACTGGGTGCGGAATCACTGCCTGACCTGGAGTATTGTCACACCTGAAAGTCCCCTGGTCTACAGCGAGTTTTCCTGTGAGTCTATTATTGAGTTTGCGGAGTTTCATCAGCCGGTTGCACTGGTATCAGCGCCGATGTCGGGCATTACCGGCCCTGTTTTCCTGCTTGGAACCGTTGTCCTGGCCAATGCGGAGACACTGGCGGGACTGTGTCTTGCGCAGTGTATTCATCCCGGTGTCCCGGTTCTTCCTTCGGCCTCACTGACATATGGAAATCTGCAGAAGGCGACATGGGAATGCGCCAGTCCGGAATCGGCGCTCATGCTGGGAGCTGCAGTGCAGATGTACAAGGAGTTTTATCATCTTCCTGCGCGGGCACAGACGGGTGTCACCAGTTCGAAATGTGTGGATTATCAGGCCGGATATGAAACCATGCAGAGCCTGCTGCTGACGGCACTTATGGATGTGGATGTTACAAGTCAGTCGGCGGGATCCCTGGATAATCTGATGACGATTTCCTTTGAAAAAACGTTGATCGATGACGAAGTGATTTCCAGGGTCAGGAGAATAATCAGGGGGCTTGATACCGAGGAAGAAAGTTATGGGCTGGATGTTATCATGGACGTCGCTCATGGAGACAACTTCCTGATCCATGATTCCACTCTGGATCATTTTATGGAGAGCTGGCAGGTTTCCATTTCAGATTGGAACAATTACGAAACCTGGAGTGAATTGCAGTATAAAGATCTCGAAGCACGAGCCCGGAAAAGAGTGGAAGAAATCCTGAGTGAAGAGAAAACCGTCCTTGATCAGGGGACACTGAAAGAACTGGAAAACTATATCGGTCAATATGAATAGCGGATTGCATGCACTCTGCAATCATGCTATAATCTTGAAGTTTAAAAGAAAATCCGAAGGATCCGAACAAAAGATCAAAAATCCGGAAATCGAAGCAAAAGAGCGAAGTAAGAGAAGGAAGCATAAGAGTATATGAGCAAGACAGTAAGAGAGGATATTCGTAACGTGGCGATCATCGCACACGTTGACCATGGCAAAACAACACTGGTAGACAAACTGCTGCGGCAGAGCGGTATCTTCCGTGAAAATCAGGCTGTGCAGGAGAGAGTAATGGACTCGGGCGACCTGGAACGGGAACGCGGCATCACGATCCTTTCCAAGAATACAGCCGTCAACTATAAAGGGACAAAGATCAATATCGTGGATACCCCCGGACACGCGGATTTCGGAGGTGAAGTCGAGCGTGTCCTGAAGATGGTCGACGGTGTGATCCTGCTCGTCGATGCCTTTGAGGGAGCAATGCCCCAGACACGGTTCGTTCTGCAGAAGGCACTGGATCTGGATCTGAAAGTGGTCGTCTGTATCAATAAGATCGACAGACCGAATGCCCGTCCGGACGAGGTCGTGGACGAAGTACTTGAACTGCTGATGGATCTTGGCGCTTCGGATGAACAGCTGGACGCTCCGTTCCTGTACGCATCCGCCCGCGAAGGGTTTGCCATAATGGAACTTGGCGATGAGGAAAAGGATATGACGCCGCTGTTCGAGGCGATCCTGAAATTCATTCCGGCACCGGAAGGTGATCCGGAAGCCGGACTGCAGATGCTGATCAGCACGATCGACTACAACGAATATGTCGGACGGATCGGTGTCGGAAAAATCGATAACGGGCGACTGGCACTGAATCAGGAAGTCCTGCTGATGAACCATCACGATCCGGATAAACGCAGCAAGGTTAAGATCAGCAAAATGTATGTTTTTGACGGTCTGAAGCGTGTGGAAGTCCGCGAGGCGACAGTCGGTGAGATCGTGGCGATCTCAGGAATTTCCGATATCTCCATCGGCGATACGCTCTGTGATCCGGATGATCCGCAGCCGATCCCGTTCCAGAAGATATCCGAACCGACGATCTCCATGAATTTCCTGGTCAATGATTCACCGCTGGCCGGTCAGGAAGGGACATATGTGACATCGCGTCATCTGCGCGACCGTCTGTTCCGCGAACTGCAGACAGATGTCAGCCTGCGTGTGGAAGAGACGGACTCACCGGACTGCTTTAAGGTTTCCGGGCGCGGAGAACTGCATCTCTCTGTTCTGATCGAGAGTATGCGGCGCGAGGGTTATGAGTTTGCTGTCAGCAAGGCAGAGGTCATTTACAGAGAGGATGAGCGCGGCAGAAAACTGGAGCCGGTCGAGATCGCGTATGTTGACGTGCCGGAGGAATATTCCGGCGCGGTCATCCAGAGTCTCAGCGAGCGAAAAGGTGAGCTGCAGGGAATGAGTATAGGCGATGACGGGATCTGCCGTCTGGAGTTTTCCATTCCGTCTCGCGGACTCATCGGATATCGGGGTCATTTCCTGACCATGACAAAAGGGACGGGTGTTCTGAATACGATCTACGATGATTATGCACTGTACAAGGGTGATATCAATTACCGTCAGCAGGGATCTCTGATCGCTTTTGAGGCAGGAGAGTCCGTGACGTACGGCCTGTTCTCCGCTCAGCAGCGGGGCGCTCTGTTCATCGGACCGGGAGAACGTGTGTATGCCGGTATGGTCATCGGTGAGAGCGCGAAGCCGGAGGATATCGAGCTTAACATCTGTAAGACAAAGCATCTGACCAACACACGGTCTTCTTCCGCAGACGAAGCACTGACGCTGACACCGCCCAAGCGGCTGTCCCTGGAAGAGGCACTGGAATTCATTGACAGAGATGAACTTCTGGAAGTTACGCCGAAGAGTCTGCGCATCCGCAAACGGGAACTGGACGCGAGACTGCGGAAGCGTGCCGCGATGAGCGGGAAGTGAATGGAGCCCGGAGGGCGGAATTCGAATGGATAAAGACATCAGAAAAACGGTCGAAGAACTTTATCAGATCTGTGACTATATCGAGGAAAAGGGGCAGCTGAAACAGGCGCCCCCGTATCCGCTGCGGAAAATTCAGGAACAGGCGTTTCTGAATTTTCTTGTCTATCTGTCTTTTGCTGACGGAAAGTACAGTCCGGATGAACAGCAGTTTCTGAAAGAGGCACTTGATCTGGATCTTTCCGAGGAGCAGGCACGTGAGCTCCGCTCGGCAAGAGGACTGACAGAAAGTAAATTCGGCAGGAACATTCCCACTTCTCTGAAATATTTTGTGCTGGCGGATGCCGGACATCAGGCACCTGACAGAACATATAAAAACCGTAAGGCAAGACAGCTGGTCCGTACCTACCGGGAGCTGGGGGAACATCTGCTTTCCAGTAAGGATGGCACGGCTAAGAAACCGATAGATATTCTCACAAGATACCTGATCCTGCTGGACGAGTTTCTGAAAGAATACGGCCTGCTGCGTCCGGATGAGAAGACGGCGGAAATAGCTGTGGCCGGAGAGACACCTGAGGAACCGGAAAAGAGCGCCGACGAATTGATCGACGAACTGAATTCTCTGACGGGACTTCGTTCCGTCAAAGAAGAAGTGGGTGCCATGATCAATCTGATGAAGGTGCAGAAGATGCGCGCGGAGCGTGGACTGAAGACCGTACCGGTCAATAAGCACATGGTGTTTTCCGGAAATCCCGGCAGCGGCAAGACCACTGTCGCCCGTCTGCTCTCTAAGATCTATGCCGGGATCGGCGTGCTGGAGAAAGGGCACCTGGTTGAGGTGGACCGCGCCGGACTGGTGAGTGGTTATGTGGGACAGACGGCACTCAAGACACAGGACGTGATCGAATCTGCGCTCGGCGGTATTCTTTTTATCGATGAAGCGTACACCCTCACTTCTGCCAAGGGGCAGAACGATTTCGGCCAGGAAGCGGTCGATACGCTGCTGAAAGCCATGGAAGACCACCGCGATGACCTGATCGTGATCTGTGCGGGGTACACGGAGCTTATGACGGAGTTTCTGGACTCCAATCCGGGCCTTCGTTCCCGATTCAACAAGATCATCGTCTTTGAAGATTACACGGCGGAAGAAGAGATGGCGATCCTGCGCCAGATGTGCCGAAAACAGGACTATACTCTCTCCAAAGAAGCAGAGGCTGCGGCAGAACAGTTTTTCCGTGATCGCTGCGAAAATAAGCCGCCGTCGTTTGCAAACGGCCGCGATGTCCGCAACTATCTGGAGAAGGCCATTACCAATCAGGCCGGGCGCATTGTAGCACTGCAGGGAAAGAAAAAGGTCAGCAAGGCGATGCTGACCCGGATAGAGATGGAAGATGTAGGATCGATTACGCTGTAAGCGAAGATCCCGTCAGATCTTTTCGTGGTTCTCGAACTTTCTGATCACTTTCTGGATGCGGTCGACCGGATCCAGCAGAGAACTGATCGAGGCGTCGTGGTTGAGTGTGTCGATCAGCAGGGCGATGTATTTGCTCATGTCACAGCTGATATAGTACGGCCGCTCGAGCAGTTCCGGTTTCTGATAGACCAGGTTGGTCGTCACCAGCTTTGTAAAGATCCCCTTCTTGTAAGCCTTGTCAAAGGCATCCATACCGTATGTGAACAGGCCGAAGGAGGCACACATATAGATGTGTCTGGCACCGCGGTCTTTCAGAAGTTTTGCGACTTCAAGAATGCTGTCCCCGGAAGAGATCATGTCGTCGACAATAATCATGTCCTTGCCTTTCACGTTGGCACCGAGAAATTCGTGAGCTACGATCGGGTTTTTTCCGTTTACGATCGTGGAGTAATCGCGGCGTTTATAGAACATGCCCATGTCAACCTTGAGATTGTTTGCAAGATAGATCGCGCGGCTCATGCCGCCTTCATCCGGGCTGATGACCATCAGGTGGTCGGAATCAATCTTTGTGCCCGGCTCAGCATACCGCAGGATATTTTTGATGAACTGATAGGCGGGCTGCAGGGTCTCGAAGCCGTGCAGCGGGATGGCGTTCATAACCCGGGGATCGTGTGCATCAAACGTGATGATGTTGTCGACACCCATGGAAACCAGTTCCTGCAGGGCCAGTGCACAGTCCAGAGATTCCCTGCCGGTGCGCTTGTGCTGGCGGCTTTCATAGAGGAAAGGCATGATCACGTTGATGCGGCGGGCTTTTCCTCCGACAGCAGCGATGACACGCTTCAGATCCTGATAGTGGTCGTCTGGTGACATGTGATTTTCAATACCGTAGAAACGGTATGTGAGTGAGTGATTGCAGACATCGACCAGCAGATAGAGGTCGTCACCGCGCACAGATTCTGAGAGTGTTCCTTTGGCTTCGCCGGATCCGAATCGGGGAGTTCTCGAAGAGATGATATAGGTGTCGCGCTCGTAACCGTCTGATTCCAGTTCCAGTGCATATTTGTGTTTGGAGTCTCGTTCCTTCCGCCATTTTACCAGATAGGAGTCGACTTTTTTTCCGATCTCCTCACAGCTCTTCAGCGGGATGATTCCAAGGCGGCCTACAGGAAAAGAGTCGTAATAATTGGATGACATGGATCAGTTACCTCCGGATAGTTTTTTCAAAATGCGGATGTCCGTTCCAGACAGGCGGACAAGTTTGTAGGAACCCAGCAGGCGCGAAGAGACACGTTCGGAGAAGGTATCCGCAAACGCTTCCGGCGGGATATTGGTGGAGAGTATCGTTGACTTTTTCTGCAAGGCGCGTTCATTCATGATAAGGAACAGCTGTGATGCCACAAAAGCGTTGGTCAGTTCTGTTCCGAGGTCATCGATGATCAGAAGATCACAGGAAAACACGGTATCATGCAGTCCTTTTTCTTCATGGCCGGATGAGAAGGTATAGGCGCCGAGACTCTCAAACAATTCATAAGAAGGCTGGTACAGCACACTGAAACCGCGATCCAGCAGTTCGCCGGCGATACAGTGTGTCAGGTATGTTTTTCCGACACCGACGTTTCCGTAGAAACAGAGATTATCCATTCTGCCGTCACAGAAATCGCGGACAAATGCCTGCGCCGTCTCCAGTGCATGGACTGCATCGGAACGCGGAGAAGAACCGTCGGGCCTGGGTGTTTCAGAATAGTAGTTCAGATCAAAATGTTCAAATGTATCTTCGGAAAAAGCATCCTGCAGACGGGACTGGGCATGAAGAAGTGCCAGTTCCCTGCGGCGGAAACAGGTGCATTTCTGATTTCCGATATAGCCGGTATCGCCGCACAGCGGGCAATCTGCCTGCAGGTCAAGATAGTCGGCCGGCCAGCCGTGCGCCTGCAGCAGGGCAGAACGCTCTTCGCGGATGTTTTCCATGGCGCTGCGGAAAGCCGCGTCAGCTGCTTTTCTTCTGGCCGTTTCTGTTTCGGGATCACGGTCAGCAGGATCACTGTCTGTTTCCAGCAGTTCACGCGCACGCTGCATGGAAAGCTCGGCCGCTTCTGCGTCAAGCTCTGTCATGCGGGGCAGAGCGGCATAGACTTCCTCCCGGCGTTCGTCAAGTTCCCGGCGGTGCCGGAGCTGCACGTCATTATATTCCCTCATGATCGCATCATGCTGCGCATTTGTCAGTGTCATAAAAACTCCTGCAGGTAATCTTTATTGATTCCTGATCACTTCCTGTATCAGGCGTCTGTGTTCTTCGTCATTCCGCTGCGGAAAATTGCCGAATTTTCCGGCAGCCTGTTTCACGGGTGCCGCAGATGAAGCATTGCGCTGTTCTTTTGCGGCAGCTTTGTGACGTTCGTCCAGAGCAGTTATGTCGGCGGGACGCCGTACGCCTGCCCTGTGCCAGTCAGAAAGGATGCGCTCCGCATACGGAAAGCTGGGCTTTCCCGTGCTGCGTATGGTCCTTGCGGCAGCTTCCTCGATGATCTTCAGGGAGAAGCCGTATTCTTTCAGCCAGCGGTCCATATCCGCAATCTCTCCGGGTACCGGACTCCGGCCGCTGATGCCGAAGGCGCGGAAGATCGTATAATAATTTTTCATGGTCAGATTGTTGCGTGTCTTTGCATCTTTGACGGTCGTGATGCCCTCGTCATGCCAGGCCAGACCGACTTTCATGATATAATGCATGCTGGTGCTGCCGCGGCTGACGCAGTAATCTACAAGATAATCGATCAGTTCCTGTGACATCTGCAGATCGTCATACAGATACAGGAGCCGCCGCATGTCAGTCTGGCTAAGCGGATGTCCCAGATACTGATGTGCCACATAGAGAATATTGCGCACTTCCTCCCGTGTCTTGTCGTCCGCCTTGAGTTCTTTCAGGCGTGCAGATGATACCTGAACGGTCTTTTCTGCGGAGTCGTCTTTACGGACGGGCTGTTCCAGGACAGGATCTTTCTGTGTCTCATGCAGTTTCTGTGAAACGGGCAGAAGGGTGATCTCATCCAGTTCCTCCGCCTTGTATTTCAGATCCAGCAGACCGGCTTCCTGCCAGTAGCGCAGTGCGCGGTCCACATCCCGCTCCGTAAGACGAAAGACATCGGCCAGGGAAGAAATTGTCGGGGCCGGTGTCTGTGCGTGAACACTGCGGAGCAGATACAGATAGATTTTGACAAAATCCCCGTTTGCGCGGGGCATATAGTAATCGATAAAATCGTCGGGCAGCATCGTCGCACCGGCGAGCCGCTGATCGCGGATGGAGATCGTGCTCATAGCTTTTCCTCTTACACAGAACTAAACGGTCAATCCACACCAAACCGTGAAACCGGCATCATGAGGTGAGCGCTTCTCCTACCTGTACAATGTTTCCTGCCCCCATGGTGATCACAAGATCGCCGTCTCTTACATTGTCGCGCAGATAGTTTTCAATCTCCCCGAAGGAGGGGAAGTACAGGCAGTCAGTTCCGAGCTTAATGATCTCCTCCTGCAGATCACGGGAGGAAATACCGTAGATATCCAGTTCTCTCGCCGCATAAATATCTGCCAGGATCACTTTGTCGGCAATGGACAGGGCTTCGGCAAACTGCGGGAGCAGAGCTTTCGTACGTGTATAGGTGTGGGGCTGGAAGACGCACCATATCGTTTCATGCGGGACACGCTGAGCCGTGCGGAGAGTCGCCTTGATCTCCGTGGGGTGATGTGCATAATCGTCTATGATCGTCGCACCGTCCATTCTGCCCTTATACTCAAATCTCCGGTTTGTGCCGTGAAAAGAAGTGAATCCTTCCTGGATCACGGAGGCGTCCAGGCCCAGTTCACATGCGAGAGCGATCGCAGCCAGAGCATTTCCCACGTTGTGCTGGCCGGGGACCTGAAGAGAAAAAGTTCCGATCGGCGACCCGCGGTGCAGTGCACGGAAAGAGGCATTTCCATGCGCATCATACGTGATCAGGTCAGCCGTGAAATCGGC
>CACZSZ010000089.1 GCA_902783945.1 uncultured Lachnospiraceae bacterium | reverse complement strand
GCAGGTTTATTATGACATTAAAGGACATGAAGCCGGGCCAGTCGGCTAAAATTCTGGCAGTAAAAGGAGAAGGCGCGCTGCGGCAGCATCTTCTGGATATGGGTGTGCTTCCCGGGGCGGAGACGACTGTGATCAAATACGCGCCGATGGGAGATCCGGTCGAGATCCGCATACACGGCTATGAGCTGACGATCAGGCTGGATGATGCCGGCAGGATCGAAGTCGGACCGGTTGAAGAAGAGACAGCCGCAGAAGCGCGGAAGTCTGCGCAAAAAAGAAAAACGCACCACCCCGGGCTGGGCGAAGAAGGTAAGTACCATACAAAAGACAGCGGTCAGCCGCTGCCGGAAGGCACGGAGCTGACTTTTGCCCTGGTGGGCAATCAGAACAGCGGAATGACAACGCTTTTTAACCAGCTGACGGGGGCTAATCAGCATGTCGGCAATTTCCCGGGTGTCACGGTGGACCGCAAGGACGGTATGATCCGGAAACATACCGATACACGGATCACGGATCTGCCCGGCATCTATTCCATGTCTCCCTATTCCAGTGAAGAACTTGTATCGCGCGATTTTGTGCTGAAAGGAAAGCCAAAAGCGATCATCAATATCGTTGATGTGACCAGTATCGGCCGCAGCCTGTATCTGACCATGCAGCTTCTGGAAATGCAGATCCCCATGGTCGTGGCGCTGAACATGATGGATGAAATGATCGGAAATGGCGGATCCGTGGATATTAATGCCATGGAAGAGATGCTCGGGGTTCCGGTCGTACCGATCTCTGCGGCTAAAAACGAAGGCGTGGATGAACTCGTCAATCATGCCCTGCATATTGCCAGATACCAGGAAAAACCGCTCCGGTACGATTTCTGCGGAAACGATACCCGCGGCGGGGCCGTGCACCGCTGCCTGCATGCGGTGGTCCATCTGATCGAAGATCATGCCGCCAGAGCGGATCTGCCGGTCCGCTTTGCCGCGGCCAAACTGATCGAAGGAGATTCGCTGATACTGGAACAGCTGCAGCTGGATCAGAATGAAAAAGAGCTGCTTGAGCACATCGTACTGCAGATGGAAAAGGAATGCGGACTGGACCGGAGTGCCGCCATGGCGGACATGCGGTATGCCTACATATATAAAGTCTGTGACCGATGTGTCACCAGTCCGCAGGAGAGCAAAGAACATATACGAAGCCAGAAAATGGACCGTGTTTTCACGGGAAAGTATTCCGCTATTCCTGTATTTATCGGTGTCATGGCGCTGGTGTTTTATCTGACCTTTGTACTGATCGGTCCGTTTTTCCAGGATCTGATGGAGAAGGGGATCGGTGTACTGGCTGCCGGAACGGAAAAAATGATGGCGGCAGGTCATGTGAATGAAGCGATCCAGAGCCTGATCCTGAACGGGATTTTTGAGGGAGTGGGCAGTGTCCTGAGTTTTCTGCCGATCATCGTGATCATGTTCTTTTTTCTTTCAGTCCTGGAGGACAGCGGCTATATCGCACGTGTCGCCTTTGTGATGGACAAGCTGCTCCGTAAGATCGGTCTTTCCGGCCGCAGCATCGTACCCATGCTGATCGGATTCGGCTGTACGGTCCCGGCCGTCATGTCGACGCGGACTCTGCCGAGTGCACGCGACAGACGGATGACGATCCTGCTGACGCCGTTCATGTCCTGTACGGCGAAACTGCCGATCTACAGTTTCTTTGTCGCGGCATTCTTCCCGGGACAGGCATGGTGGATCGTTACCGGCCTGTATTTTCTGGGTATTGTCGTTGCCATATTGGTGGCATTGCTGTTCAAGAAGACCATTTTCCGCGGGGAAGCCGTGCCATTTATCATGGAGCTGCCGAATTACCGCCTGCCCGGAATAAAAAATGTCGTTCAGCTGCTCTGGGAGAAGGTGAAGGATTTCCTGCACAGAGCGTTTTCCGTGATCCTGATCGCGACCATTGTGGTGTGGTTCCTGCAGAGCTTTGACTTCCGCTTCAACATGGTCAGCAATGCACATGACAGCATGCTGGCGGTGATCGCGGGGCTGATCGTACCGGTCCTGCAGCCGGTGGGACTGGGAGACTGGCGGATCGTGACGTCACTTGTCAGCGGATTTATGGCAAAGGAAAGTGTTGTGGCGATGATGGAGGTGCTGTTCAGGTCAAGCGGTCTGACAGAAACAGTCAGCCGTCTGACGGCAGCATGCCTCCTGGTCTTCAGCCTGCTGTATACGCCCTGTGTGGCTGCGATCGCCTCCGTAAAACGGGAGCTTGGAAAGAAATGGGCACTGTATGTCGTATTGTGGCAGTGCGGGATCGCCTGGGTGGCCGCTCTGATCGTGCGCCTGATCGGACAGGCAGCCGGATTGGGGTAAGAACCGGGAGATGAGGTTTGTGGTATGAGTATAGGAGATTTTATTGTTCTGGGAATAGTTGCCGTGGTCGTTGTACAGGCAGTCGTGCGCATATATAAGAAGAAAAACACCTGCGGCTGCGGCTGCAGCGGCTGCACGGCCGGCTGTGACAAAGCCCGGTCAGAGAAAGGCTGCAGATAGGAAATCATGGATCTGATCCTGTATAAAAACCATATCCGGGGATGTGCAGTTGACACTTTGTCTGCGGCGTGATACACTCCGAAATAGGTGGTTAGATCAGGAGGATTCCATGCAGATCGGCAGAGTTAAAGGCAGCGTTGTAGCAACAAGAAAATCAGAAAATATGACAGGGTGGAAACTGCTTCTTGTCAAGCCGATCGATCTGGATACGTTCCAGGAAAAAGGACAGATCCTGGTCGCTGCTGATGCCGTCGGTGTCGGGCAGGGCGAAGTGGTCATGCTGACTGGCGGAAGCCCGGCAAGGCAGACTCCGATGACCGATATGAAGCCCTGCGACCAGCTGATCACGGCGGTCGTGGACTCCATTGAGATCAAGGGAGAACGGATTTTCGAAAAGCACAGATAAGTATGTGATGACCACGCGGAAACAGCAAGCATAAAAAGGAGAAAGACAATGGAACAAAAGGCACTCGGAATGGTTGAGACCAGAGGATT
>CACZSZ010000088.1 GCA_902783945.1 uncultured Lachnospiraceae bacterium | reverse complement strand
TTGTAGACCGTAACTATCTGGACGAACTCGGTGTTCAGGCTTCTCCGTCTTCAGAAACCCTTGCCAAACTGGAGGCCGGCTCCAGGGTCTTCATGGACCGTCTGGCAAACAAAACTGTCATCCCAGTCCAGCGTCTGGTACTGGATGATACCATTCCTCCGCAGGAAGACACGGAGATTCACAATTATACAGGCCGCTGCCCTACGCTGACTTTTGAGATCAATCCGGTAAAAGGCTGCTATGTCGGATGCCAGTACTGCCTGGTGACAGACGGCGTCCATGAACAGACCCTTACCGCGTATCAGAATTATCATCTTTATGTCCGTCAGCTCCTGAAAGAAATGAACGGAACTCCCACGGAAGAAATCTCCGAGGAAGATATACAGAAAAAGAATGCCCTGCTCGCTGAACTGGCCAGAGCCATCGAGTCGGAACCGTCAAAGAAACAGAGCATTGAGCGTCAGATCACGGCCCTCAGCCGCGGGAAAAACTGGAATCATTATTATTATTTTTCTCCTAAAACCGAAGCCCTGCAGGAGCCCACTCTCTGCACGGGCATAGCTCACCGGATCCTGCGGGAGTTCATCCGCCACTTCGAAGAATATCCGGATTCCAATGCCCGGCTTTTCGTTGCCTCCAAAGCAGGAGCCAGACATCTTCTCTGTGAATACGAGGGGGAAACAATCCTGGATCTGTTCCGGAAACTGAAGGACAAGATGCAGTATAATGTCTCCGTTTCCATTATGCCTCCCGCCCTGCGGAATATCCTGGAGCCATACGCAGCTCCCATAGAAGAGCGCCTCGAATCCGTGCGTCTCTGCCGCGAAAACGGGATCCCCGCAAATTCCGCCCTGGTACAGCCGATCCTTACCCCGTATCTGACTTCCGGACATATAAAAGACTTTTTTGATATGCTGCATACGGCAGGGATCATCAATTACAAACCGGAATTTCTCACAGCCTGTATGGAAAACCTGGCCATGATCGGACAGCTTCTGGGATATTTTGATAAAGATCTGGAAAGAACTCTGTATGAAGATTATATCATGCCGGAAAACGCAGATCACAAAAAGCAGCGGGGACGGACTGCCCCGGACCGCGCTCTCAGTATCGGCAATATCCGGAAGATGATGGAATATACGGATCAGATCGGCATGACAACCAGTATCTGTTACTGGGTCCGGAAACAGCTTTCCATCGACAGCAGCCTGATCCCTCTGATCAACAAAAATGGCTTCCAGTGCCTGGGCTATCAGTCGAAACTGTTTGAAAAGCATGGAAAGGAAACAGAATGATGCAGGACTCCCTGCCTTACGGAACGCCATTCAGTCTCAGGGACCGGGAAGCATATCTCAATGCTCCGGTCCTTGGGCACTATGAAAAACTGTTCGCATCTCTGCACCGGGAGCTCATTCCCTACTACCGCTCCTGGACCCACGACTGCCCTATGGTCGTATCTCTTGAGCGGGACGACGAGCTCTCGAAACTATGTAAAATCCTCTATAAGTGCTGTGTGTACTATGTGCACCACTATAAAGAGTACCTGGACAGGATCCCGCTCGATGAAAGAGTCCTGGAAATCTTATCTTATACAGAAGGAAAAGAATTCCATGCCGGAACGTACCGGCCGGACTTCCTGATCTGCCGGGACGGCCGGCTGCTTCTCTGCGAGATCACTTCCCGATTTTTCGGAAACGGATATTTTCTCTCTTATTTTACCGAACATGCGGCCAGAGTATTTGCAAAAGAAGCGGATATTACCTGCTGCCGCTCATATTTTGAATCCTTTTTGTCATACATGGCAGATATGCCGCAGGGGAAAAGAAAACTGACCGTACTGAAAAGTTCGGACAAATCTGACTCCATAAAATTATATGTGCCTTTCTACCATGCTCTGGGAATGAAGACAGAAATAATTGAAGCAGAAGATGTGGAGACCTGTCTTTCTCACATTAAGGATTCTTTTGTCGTAAGCGCTCTGAATCAGAAAGATCTGCTGTCCTTTTCCCGGGATACGCTCAAAGCGCTGGCCGATGCGGATATGAGAAATGATTTCCGCACGATCTTTCTTCTTCACGACAAGAGGTTTTTCGCTCTTTTCGCAGACGATACTTTTACTTCGGAATGTCTTACTCCCGGGGAGACCGTGTTCTTAAGAGAACACACCGTACCGACCTTTCTCCCGGGTTTTTCAGCCGCTGTCTGGGAAGACGCCAGGATCCATAAGGATCGTTATATTCTAAAACACCACTGGCTCGGCAAAAGCGAAAAAGTGTATGCCGGCTGTCTTACGGATCCTGAGACCTGGGAGTCTCTTTTCCGTCATGGAGATGTCTCCCAAATGATCCTGCAGCCCTTTATACAGCAGCGTATTTTTGAGACCGTGTGGAATCATGCCCCGCTCAGGGATTATGTATGCGGTACCCTGCTCACCGTAGACGACCGGTATTTCGGCCCCGGCCTTTTCCGTTCTTCCACCCGGCCTGTCATCAATCAGGCCGACGCACATAAAGTGGCCGGCCTGATCACCGGAGAAAGCAGTGCCTTCCCGAAATTCTATCTTCTGTGACTTTCATTCACCCGGCCGTCCGATGATCTCCCGGATACGGAAAGCCGGCGGATCCCCCTTCTTTGGCGGAAAGCGGTACAGAATTGTCATCTCAATTGCCCGCAGGAACAGCTTTTTCAGCGTATAACCGGAAGTGCCCGTCTCCCGCTGGCGGTGACGGACCGGTACCCCCGCCGCCCTGTAGCCATGCAGGAAAAGCCAGCCCCCCAGGAACGGATGACGGCTGCGGTATTCGTTTAATTCCCTGATCGCCGCAAGGCTGAGCGCCATATATCCGGTAATACGCAGATCCCACGGCTTTTTCGTAAACAGGCTCAGGAGAATGTTCATGATATGGCTCGCCAGCCTCCGGGGCAGGGATTCTTCGATCTTCGGAAACTGGGCATAGACAACGTCATAGTTCTCCCGGATCTTATCTTCCAGCAGCAACATCCCCGAGGGATCATGCTGCCCGTCATCATCCATGGAAATGGTCACGCCTTCCCGGATGTACTTATAGGCAGCCATTTTCGCCTGGGTCTGCCCGGCATTTTCCGCCAGAAGAATCGCAGAAATTTGCCCTTCATAGTGCCGGCAGAGATCACGGATGACCCGGGCGGTATTGTCCGGCGAACAGTCATCTACAAGAATGATCCGAAAGTCATCCCAGTGATTCCGGCCGGCTTCCGACAGGATTTCTTCCACCGTATGCTGCAGATATTTTTCTGATTTATAACAGGGAATGACTACTGTAATTCTGTTCCTGCCGTTCTCCCGCTGCATGGGATTCCCTCCGTTACTGGTCTGCTCAACATACTATTTTGTATTTCAGGTTTTTTCAACTGTTTTTATTTTGCAGCAGGTAAAAATAGTTTACAATACAATCATATACCAGATGTTTTCCGGAAACGGAAAAACTCCCGGAGGAGGAACACACTCATGGAATTTTCAGAAACCATCCTGCGTACCGATCCGCGCCGCTTCAATCCTTTTCGCGAAGGAAATGTACTTCCGAAACTGAATGCCGGACTGAAGCTGACCGACAGGGAACTGGTCGTTCATGCGGCCAGTGCCTTTTACCCGCTTGCCTGTTCTATTATGCAGAGCGTGTATGATCCGTCCTGTTTCGACAATGAGAAACTCAGAAAAGTCTCCACAATGGATGGTTTCCGTGATCTGGTATCCGGCGCCATCGATATTCTGATAGCGACAGCGCCCTCCGACGAACAGCGGGAAGCGATGGACAGCTCCGGTTTCCCGTTCCGTTTTGTGGAGATCTGCCGCGAACCTCTTGTTTTTCTCGTGAACCGGGATAATCCTGTGGATGGACTTGCCATGGATCAGGTACGGGATATGTATATGGGATCCCTGAACAACTGGCAGGAAGCAGGCGGAAAAGATATGCCTGTCACCACGTACCAGCTGGTAAAGAACAACGGAAGCCAGTCGGCCTTTGAACAGTTCGTAAAGAACAATCCTCTGGACGACCG
>CACZSZ010000087.1 GCA_902783945.1 uncultured Lachnospiraceae bacterium | reverse complement strand
ATGCCCTGATTCAGAAGAAACAGTTCCATGGTATTCACAATGTCACTGGTCGTGGAGCCGCCCAGAACAGCGATCTTTTTCTGAAAACGCGCGGTCCCGTCGGCCAGCAGAGCCTTGCGGATCGAGCGGCGTTTTTTGATGATATAGGAAGAGTCAAAAGGGTACTGCAGTTCTTTCATAATCGGAATACTTCCTTTCTGTTTGTTTTTTATTCCACGAGGAGCGGATCATTGCCGTTCACGGCATCCGCATAATAGGGGCTGCCGGGACCGGCAGGCACCACCATATCCTCCGGTTCGTCGTGCGGGACGCCAAAGCCGGCAGACTGCGTAAGAAGCATGTCCAGATCGGCGGTGGGGTAGGCTACGGTGTCGATATCCATGGCGGCGGCAATATCCGTGATGCCCTGATCGTAGATCAGCTCAAGAAGGTTGACCGTACAGTACCGCAGATCGACGCTGAAGATTTCTTCAAAGCTGCCGGTCAGAAGGCCGGACATGGGATCGCCGTAGCTGTCCTTGAGGATCAGCAGCTTCCGGCCATTCTTTGTCCCGGTGATCGTATGAATGATCATGGCGTCGCCCGCATGGAAGGCCAGATAGGAATTGGCAGTGTCCGTGCGGATGAACAGATCATCCTGGTAGGCATAGGTGTAATCCGGATTGTGGTATGCCGTCACATACGGTGTTGCCGGTATATAGATCGAGAATACTTCCGGATCGTTCAGCAGATTGGCGCTCTGCGTATATCCGTACATGGAACCGACATAGCCGGGACGCTGGATCTCATGGTAATCCGCCAGATCAATGAACGGAACCCCGGCGGCATTTGCCAGTGCCTGACAGCCATAATACGCACCCAGTGCCGTCCAGTGATGGTCTGTGCGCAGGAAGATATCTTCATTCTCATGGGAACCGAGCACATCGATCAGATTGATCGGTGTGACTCCGTCGTTCAGCATGGCGAAGATCCCCTCGAATGTCTTGCGCTGATCCACCGAATAGTCACTGAAGTTTTCCGGCAGATAGTAGGCACTGGCCAGCGGGATGGGCATGGCATATACGTTGATGGAAGGATCGATCTGGGCACGGAGCGAATTCAGGAACGAGGCATAATCGGAACCGTCTCCTCCCGCAAAAAGAGGAAGTCCGCGCCAGTGGCCGTCCTGATTGATGATCAGGAACCCTTCACTGAAGTCGCCTTCAGCAGCTTCTTTTTCATAATCTTTTTTCTCGGCGGCCGTTGTGCCGGCATCGCCTGCAGCTGCTGTATCCGTACCTTCTGCTGCGCCGGTCTGATCGTCTGTTCCCGCACCGGTATTTTCACCCGGGGCTGCCTGTGTGGCGTTATCGCCTGCAGGAGTATCCGGGGTACCGGTCTGATCCGGTCCGGCTGCATCGTTATCCTCCGGCTGCGGAGCAGTCTGATCCTCGACCTTTGTGACCTTGCCGATGATCTCCACCGTGTTTTCCGTGCGCAGGCCAAACAGGGTTTTCATGGAATTGTTCAAATTCTTCAGGCTGTCGCGGAAAGGAATGGTGTCGTCATACGCTGTTGTGATCCCGTGTGTGAATTCACCGCTCGTGAAACCGGATACCGTAAATTGCGGTATGGTTGCCAGAGGCCGCTTCTCCAGCTGGGATTCCTTCGGACGGGGAATGACCAGCAGAAGAATGGACAGGATCAGGCCGATCGCCAGTATGGTTCCGGCAATCTGTGCGGAGAGCGAGCGCTCAAGGCGTTTACGTCTCTTCTGACGCCGTTCTTCAAGTCTCTTTTTACGTTCTTCTCTTGTCATCTCTTCAGGCATGATCTATGACCTCTTTTAATCAGAAATTCCAGTACAGGGAGGGACTGTTTGTGGAGTCCACCAGCATGATCGAGCAGATGATCAGCAGGAATACACAGAAACAGGCTGCGGCGACCTTGGCAGCCGTATACACGGTGTCGCTGCGGTTGGCCGTGACTTTCTCTTTCAGCTTCGGTACGATCGGGAAGCAGGCCACTACAGCGATGATGATCAGAAACAGATTGTTTTTCAGTGACGTCCAGGTCGCGATATCCGTAAATCCGGTGCCGTTCGCAGCCATACTGATCCCGAACATATGGGTCAGATAGCTGCCGAGCTGGCGCGTGTTTTCAAAGTAGAAGATGCCCTGTCCTATAATGATGACGAGCATGCTGTACAGATGCTTCCACCAGGTCGGCCAGGCCTTCAGACGTTTGCGGCCCAGCTTTTCTTCCATAAAGATGAAGCATCCGTAGTAGAGACCCCAGATGATATAGTTCCAGGAGGCACCGTGCCAGAAGCCGGTGCAGAACCAGACCAGGAAGAGACTGGCATATTTGCGCCGCTTTCCGAACAGCGGAATGTAGAGCAGATAATCCCGGAAAAACGTACCGAGAGAAATATGCCATCTCTGCCAGAACTCCTGAATGTTTTTGCACATAAAGGGATACCGGAAGTTTTCATCCAGAGTGAAGCCGAACAGCCGGGCAATACCCAGAGCCATGTCGGTATATCCGCTGAAATCAAAATAGATGTACAGCATATACAGAATAGTCGTGTACCATGTGCCCAGCATGGAGAGCGAGGACAGACCGGTACCGAAGAAGTTGTCTACGATCGTGATCAGATGATCGGCAATGATGACTTTTTTGGCAAGACCGACCATGATGCGCAGAAGCCCCTCGTAAAAATCGGAAGGAGTGGCTCTGCGTTTTGTCAGGGCAGTCTCCATACTGCTGTATCTCGTGATGGGCCCCGCCGTCATGTGCGGGAAGAAAGAGAGGTACAGCAGGAACAGAGAGAACCGCCGCTGCGCTTTGTATTTGCCCCAGTAGACATCCAGAATATAGGAGATGGCCCGGAAAGTATAAAAACTCAGGCCGATCGGCTGTGCGATCTGCGGTACGGGCAGCGACAGCCGGAACATGGCATTCAGATTTTCCGCAAAGAAACCGGTGTATTTAAATGCGAGCAGCATGGCCAGGTTATAGATGACAGCCAGAGCGACAAATGGTTTCTGGCGGTCAGGACTCTTGCGCGACTGTATCTGCAGGGCGAGCATCCAGTTCACGGCGGCGCTCAGCAGCAGCAGCAACACCCAGAGAGGCTGCGCCCAGGCGTAAAAAATAATCGAGAAAATAATAAGGATCAGATTCCGTGTACGGGTTTTGGATGCCTTGTAATAAATCAGAAGACATACAGGCAGAAACAGATATAAGAAAAATAAGTCTGAAAAAGACATGGCAGATACTCCGTTTGGATGTCGTCAGTTTCGGATAATGTACTAAATATTATAAAATGGGAAGAGAAAAGGGGCAAGAGGGAATCAGAAGGGAATGTGGACAAACCACAATCTATGGTAATGAAACGCTTCTCTCATAGCAGATATTGTGGAAAAGTTGCGGAAAAAAATCAATAGTATTTCAAAAGTGGGAGAAAAGTTAAAAAAATGTTCAAAAATCGACGCGGATGTGGTATAATGTCACCTAAGTGGGAGTATACTTAATTGCCTCAGGGGAAAAAGTGAGGTAAATAAGTATGAATAAGAAAAGAAAAGTGGCAATATCTGTACTTGCGGCAGCACTTGTGGCCCTCTCCGGGGGGACATGCTTTACGGCAGCTCAGGAGGAAGAGCTTACGGTGCAGGCCGATGCAGTCACTTCTCTGATCACGGTACAGGAGAGACTGCAGGCGATCGAGGAACAAAAGGGAGAATCGGAAGCTTATCTGGAAGAACTCAACGGACAGCTGACCGATCTTACCGGAGAACTGAATGTACTGCAGGAGCAGTACAGTGAAAAACGCATGGAACTGGATCTGCTCACAGAGCAGCTGAAGGATGCGGAAAGCACGGCTGAAAACCAGCGGCAGAATATGGCGCTCCGGATTCAGTATATGTATGAAAATTCCACGGGGAACGGTCTTCTGGAAAATGTTTTCTCGTCGGATAATTTCCAGCATATCCTGATGAGTTCTGTGAACATTCGTGAACTTACGGAATTTGACCGGCAGATGCTGGACGAATACGTGGCAGTCTGCGAAGACATTGAAAACAAGCGGGCCGAAGTAGAAAAAGAACAGAAAGAGATCGGAAAACTGGAAGAAGACAGCGCAAATAAACGTGCTGAGATCCAGACGATCTATGAAGAGACGCTCGCTGATATCAACAGCATGGCGGATTCCCTGGAGGAAGGCCATGATGAAGAGGCACGCCTGCTTGAAGAGATCCGCAGGCAGGAAGAACAGCTTGCCGTGTGGTTCACACCCGCTCAGCAGCAGGTTGCCTATGCGGATACCAATGCAGTACAGTATGTGCAGGCGGCTGCAGCCGGGGAACAGCAGGCAGCTGTGACAGAAGGCACTGACGCAGCTGATGCAGCGGCGGCCACAGATACGGCGCAGGAAGCTGCTGCGGCGGAAACACCGGCTGACACAGCCGGAACGGCGGAAACAGCAGACAGTACGCCGGCATCGACGGCGCCTGCCAGCACATGGGACGGACCGAAGCTTACACGCCTGGCCGGTGTCAATCAGGGACCGACAGGCAAGGAAACATATTATAATCTGAATATGTCTGGCGTAGTCAGTATCATGCGCAATATGGGGAATTCAGATCCGTACTGGGTGCGCGATGACGGCGTGAAGATGCTGGGTGATTATGTCATGGTCGCTGCAGATCTTCAGGAACATCCGCGCGGCTCGATCGTGGAGAGCAGCCTCGGGACTTCTATCGTGGTGGATACCGGTTGTCTCGAGAAGGATCAGCTGGATATCGCTGTTGCCTGGTGATCGTGAACTGAAAAGAGCAGAAAATGAGGGTGCTGATGCGGCACCCTCATTTTATTATGCAGGTCTGCAGAGGACCGGGTGCAGCAAGGCAGTACCGGAAGCAGTCGGTACGGAAGCGGTCGCGGCTCGGGGCGTGATCAGATTAACAGGAATGTCACCGGGGGTATTATGTCGGACGACACGAGAAAAGAGACAACCATAACATCGGCGGAAGAAAGACGGCCCTCCGGCCGCCGCTTCGGCAGAAAAAAACGCCGTTCCATGCACGCATGGCATAATCTGCTGCTTGCTGCCGCAGTGTATATTCTGATCGCCAGTATTACTGTCCTGTCACTGGCCATTCCGGATAGGACGTTTTCTGAAAGTGAAAACCGGACACTGGCACAGGCGCCGAAACTGTCAGCGGCATCGCTGCGAAGCGGCGCTTTTTTCAGTGATCTTTCTTCGTATCTGCAGGATCAGCTGGCTGGCAGGGACGGATGGGTGAGCGCGCGCCTGCAGGAGGAAAAGCTTGTCGGGCGCAGGCAGGCAGGAGATGTCTATCTGGGCCGCGGGAACAGTCTGCTGGAAAGTCCGGTGACGCCGGATCAGCAGAAGACAGAACGCAGTATGGACATGATCAAAGCCTTTGCGGAAGCTTATCCGGATCTGCACATGGTCATGAGTCTTGTGCCGTGTGCCGCGGCAGTCTTTCCGGAACAGCTTCCAAAAGGAGCACCGGTGCGGGACCAGCTCGCGGACATCAATACCGCGGTGGGTATGCTGGAAGGAAAAGTGTCTTTTGTAGATCTGTACGGGCCGCTCCATAACGACAGTGAGAATCAGGTTTTCTATAAGACGGATCATCACTGGACGAGCCGCGGGGCTCTGGACGCGTTCCGGGCCATGGAACCGGATCTGGGGATCAGCGGGAACGACTCGTATGAATACATGGCAGTCTCGGATACCTTCGAAGGGACGCTCTCTTCTCAGACGGGCAGTCATGCCGTGAAGGATACGATCGAAGTATTCCTGCCGGAAGATAAAGAACTGAAATATTATACCTATTACGGTGACTCACAGGAGCGTGTGACGTCGCTGTTCGTGAGCAGCAAGCTGGATGAAAAAGACCAGTATCAGGTCTTTTTCGGAGGCAATCATCCTATGATCGAAATCCGGACGACAGCGGATACGGGAAGAAACCTGCTGCTTTTCAAGGATTCTTATGCCAATTCCTTTGTACAGTTCCTGGTTCCGCATTACGACAGGATCGTGATGATCGATCCGCGCTACTATTATGAGAACGTTGCGGCTCTGATCAATTCCGAGGGGATCACGGATGTCCTCTTCCTGTACAGTATGAATATTTTCGCGCAGGACGGCTCGCTGGCGGATGTACTGCAGGCTGCCGTGGGAAGCGGAAGCACACCGGAGGCGGCTGAGCCGGCTGCAGAAACAACTGATGCGGCTGAGAATGCTGAGACAGAGAATGCAGAAACAACTGACGCGGCTGAGAATACTGAGACAGAAAGCGGGGTGGAGTCATGACAATTCCGTTTTCACGTAAACAGATCCTTCTGGTCGTGATCGCGGCGGCCGCCGTGGTCACCGGCGTCATCATTTTCCTCGCAGTGCGCGGCGGCGGAAACGCCGAGGCTGTCTCAAAAGGGCGGGAATATCTGGCCCAGATGGAACAGGGCGATCCTTCCGCTGTGGACGACCGCCTGGCACAGATCGAGGAAGAAAAGGTACAGGCCAATCTGGCAGCACTCAGACAGAGTCTTCTGGATAATCCGGAACAGGTGTGGAGCCAGTTTACAGACTTTGTGATCATCGGAGATTCCCGTGCCGAGGGCTTCGATGCGTATGAATTTCTGCCGGTGGACCGTGTGCTGGCAGAAAAAGGGATGCTGATCAGCTATCTTTACAGCGACGAGGTCACGCATGCACTGCAGACGCTTCAGCCCACCAAGATCTGGCTGGTCTTCGGAAATAATGACATCGGTGACAGTCAGAACCCGGGGTGGCTGGACAACTGGGTCTCCAATTACCGGGAAGCTGTCACGGAAATCCGGAATCTGCTTCCGAATGCGACGGTCTTCGTGTGCTCTGTGCTGCCCGTGATCGAGCCGGCTTCTGAAGATCCGTGCTACAACGCGATTCCAGAGGTGAACGAAGCACTGACCGGTATGTGTGCGCAGACAGGCGCCGTTTTTGAAGATGCGACACCCCAGCTGGAGGGGCATCCGGAGTATTTTGAACCGGACGGCATGCACTTTGTCTACAATTTTTATCCTGTGTGGGCAACCGATATGCTGATGACTTATTACGATGTCGTGGGCAGTCCGGGCAGTGTGCCGGGTCAGAACGGGATTGCCGCCGCCGGATCGGAGACGGGAAATGATGCGGATCCGGACGGAGCTTCCGGGGAAGAAGATACCGGGGACGACGGAACGCAGTACGGCGATGAGTCGGAAGAAGAAGAAAACTATGATGAGGAGTCCGGTCAGGATGAATCATCCCCGACGGTCGCATACTGGGATGATTATGCACAGCTGTTCTATTACTGGGACGAGGATGCGCAGGAATATCTGTATCTGGATGATGCACTGCAGGGTTCCGTATACTGGGATGAAGAATCACAGCAGTACCTGGTCTGGACGTATCAGGGTTGGTAGAGTTTGCAGGAATACGTGATAAAGTATTTTGGAATATGGCGGGGAGTATAACGCATGTCGGAACTGCGGATAGCGGGAATTGCAAAATGGGCGCTGATCATTCTGCTGGCTGTGATACTGGTCATGCAGGCAGCCGGAAACAGGTCGAGCAGCACATCGTTTGAAGAAATGGCCGGGGCCGTGCGGCAGAGTACGGATCTTTCACCGATGTCGGAGGGGGATAATCAGATGCTGAAGCGGCTGTACGGGATCGATGGAGCGGAGTATGACGGATTCATGCTCTATTATCCGGCTTCCAGTATGGGGGCGGAAGAACTCCTGCTGATCAGGATGAAGGATCCCGCACAGAAAGAGGCTGTACGGAAAGCCATGGAGACGCGCCGTGATACGCAGCTGTCCAATTTTGAAGGATACGGAGTGGAACAGACAGCCATGCTGGAAAACAGTGTCATAGATGTGAAAAACAATTATGCAGTATTTGTGTCGGCACAGGATCCTGCCGCCGTGCAGGAAGCCTTCCGGAAGGCGTATTAAGGCATAGCAAGGAGGAAATCAGATGGCATTTTCAACCATATCATTCCTGTTCGCCTTTCTTCCGGCGGCTCTGATCCTGTACCGTATTGTGCCGGAAAGAGCCAGGGCTGTCATACTGATCCTGATCAGTCTGGTCTTCTATGCCTGGGGAGATGTGCGGCATCTTCCGGTCCTGCTTTTTTCCATGGTATTCAATTATGTGGCAGGACTTGAACTGGGTCTCCTGAAACAGAAGGGAGCAAAGCGCAGGGCAAAATATGCCATGATGCTGGCCGTAGCCGTCAATCTGTTCCTGCTGGGATACTATAAATATACCGGCTTTTTTGCAGGTTCACTGGCGCGGATGTTCGGACGCGCACCGTCTTCTTCTGTGATGCCGCTTCCGATCGGCATCTCGTTCTTCACCTTCAGTGCCATTTCCTATATTCTGGACATCTATCTGGAGCGCGCACGTTACAGCAGGGATTTTGTGCAGGTCGCTGCGTATATCTGCATGTTCCCCAAGCTGATCTCCGGACCGATCGTGCAGTATAAGGACATGAAGGGGCGCTTTACCGCTCCGAAGATGACGATGAGCAATTTCCTGGCCGGAACTCAGAAATTCGTCGTCGGCCTGTTCAAAAAAGTGCTTCTGGCGGATGCGCTCGGTGCTGCTTTTGCCGGCATCAGTGCTCTGGACGGCATGGCGGCGGCAACGGCGTGGCTCGGCATGATCTTTTACAGCCTGCAGCTGTTTTTCGATTTTGCCGGATATTCCGACATGGCGATCGGTCTCGCGCAGATCCTGGGCTTCCCGATCGACAAAAACTTTGATTATCCGTACATCTCGGACGGTATCGCGGATTTCTGGCGCCGCTGGCACATCTCGCTCGGCAGATGGTTCCGAGACTATGTCTATATTCCCCTGGGAGGAAACCGCTGCAGCACAGGCAGACAGATCCTGAATCTTCTGGTGGTCTGGCTGCTGACCGGACTCTGGCACGGCGCGGCGTGGACATTTGTCTTCTGGGGCATCTGGCACGGCGGTCTGCTTATACTTGAGCGTTTTGCGCTGAAAAATTTAAGGGAACTGATACCGAAGGCAGTGCGCATAGCTGTCACTGTTCTGCTGGTCTTTATCGGCTGGGTATTCTTCTTCTCGCCTTCCATGGGCAGCGCACTGCTCTGGATCAGACAGATGTTCGGCGGAGCCGGACTGGGCATCTGGAACGGTGCCACAGGTTATTTCCTGCGCACGAACCTGATCACCCTGATCGCAGCCGTGATCTGCTGCGGCCCCAACCTGGGAAGAACAGTCACAAATCTTTCCTATCAGAAAGGCCGCTTCGGCGTGATCATTTCCGTCGCTGTATACATTGTACTGTTCCTTTGCTGTATTTCCTACATCGTGGGAAGCTCCTACAATTCATTCCTGTATTTCCAGTTCTGAAAAAAGCAGATAATTACACACGGTCTGCCCCGCGCATGCATTTTAGCCCTGCCGGGGCGGACCGTTTCTCAAAAACATAAAAAACTGGAAAACCGTCTTAGTCTGGTCTATAATAGATAAACATCAAACGCAAAGGATCAGATTCATTTATGGCGTATTCCTTCACAGAAAAAAAACGTCCGTCCGCGCGGCTTATGCAGCACAGGATCACAGCCATATGTGCCGCAGTGATCGCGGGGACGATCGCGGTCGGATCGCTGGTGCTTCCTGACCGCGCTTTTTCTGATGAGGAAAACCGGACACTGGCACAGGCCCCGAAGCTTTCTTCTGCTTCTCTCCAGAGCGGCACCTTCTTTTCGGATCTGTCTTCCTATCTGCAGGACCAGATCATGGGCCGCGATATCTGGATGCGCCTGAAGGTGGCGGAGACGCAGATGGCGGGCATGCATGAGTCCGGGGATGTTTATCTGGGTAAAAACGGGTATCTGCTGGAAAAACCGGCCATTCCCGATCAGAAAAAGATCGACCGGTCGATCGAACAGATCCGTGCGTTTAAGGAGCAGTATCCCGACCTGAATATGGTCATGACCCTGGTTCCGTGCGCTGCAGCCGTATTTCCGGAACTTCTCCCGGACGGAGCACCGGTACATGATCAGCTGACGGATATTGGCTATGTCAGAAACAAGCTCGTCGATCTGATCCCGTTTATTGAGATGCAGACGGCTTTCCGCAATGACAGCATGAATCAGATCTACTATCGTACGGACCATCACTGGACCAGCCGCGGAGCTCTGGACGCGTTTCAGGCGATACGATGGGAGCTGGGCATTGATACGGCGGAGTATTTTGTCCCCATGACAGTGTCCGCGGATTTTGAAGGAACGCTGGCCTCCAGGAGCGGCTGCCACAATCAGAAGGATACCGTCGAGGTTTACCGTCCGGAAAACGAGAACTATCAGTATTACACGTATTATCCCGATTCCCAGGAACGTATTCCTTCTATTTTTGTAACGGAAAAGCTGGAAGAAAAGGACAAGTATCAGGTATTCTTCGGAGGAAATCACCCGGTTCTGACAGTCCGCACGACGCTGGACAACGGAAAGAGCCTGCTGATCTTCAAGGATTCCTATGCCAACAGCTTTGTGCAGTTCCTTCTGCCCTATTACGAGAGGATCGTTCTGGTCGATCCCCGGTACTACTATGAGGATATAAAAACGCTCATCACGTCCGAAGCGATCACAGATGTACTTTTCCTGTACAGCATGAATACATTTGCGGCAGACGGTTCCCTGGCGGATGTACTGTCTCAGGCGACGGCGGAGACAGAGGAAGCTTCCATGGCTGCGGCAGAGACAGAGGATTCTTCTGCGGATCCGGCAGAGACAGCTTCTTCGTCAGCGGCAGAGACAGGAGCGGAAACTTCTTCCGTATCTGAGGCCGGGACGGGAGCGGAGACATCTTCCGCGTCACCGGCGGAGAACGGGACGGACTCAGCAGATGCTGAGAGCGGAGCGGCGGAAGAATCGGCAGATCAGCAGGAAGTATCTGCGGAGGAGGCAGGATGACAGATCCGCGATTCTGGAAATTCATCAAATGGCTTCTGATCATCGTGCTTGCCGTGTTCCTGATCTCGGGAAGACTGAGCAACAGGATCAGCATTACGGATTTCAGCACGATGGCGAAGGCGGTCACGGAAGCGACCGATCTGACTCCGATGCAGGAGGCGGACAACCAGATGCTGAAGCGGCTTTACGGGCTGGACAGTTCTCTGTATGACGGCGTGCTGCTGTATTATCCGACGACCAACATGGGAGCGGAAGAACTGCTGCTTGTCAAAATGGCAGACACATCACAGGCGGCAGAAGTGCAGGCGGCGATGGAGAACCGGCTTGCGACACAGAAAAAGAGTTTTGACGGGTATGGCGCGGAGCAGACGGCCATGCTGGAAAAAAGCATACTCAAAGTCAGGGGCAATTATGCACTGTTTATTTCGGCGGAAGATCCGGTAAAAGTGAGACAGGCCTTTGACAGAAACTACTGAAGAAAGTATTGATCCATGGTCTTTTCATCGATATCCTTTTTATTTGCATTTCTTCCGGCAGCGCTTGTGCTCTACCGGATCGTGCCGGCCAGAGCACGCACCGTGCTTCTGGTCCTGATCAGTCTGCTCTTTTATGCGTGGGGCGACGTCACACATCTGCCGCTCCTGCTGTTTTCCGTTATCTTTACGTATGTGGCCGGAATGGAGATCGGCCTGTACAAAGTCAGAAGACAAAAGAGAAGTGCCAGGCGTGCCCTGATCCTGGCGGTCGCCGTGCACGTCATCGTACTGGGCTTCTATAAGTATACCGATTTCTTTATGCAGAACCTTGCCTCTCTTTTCCGAAGGGAGCCTGCAGCGAGCGGCATCGCTCTGCCGATAGGTATTTCTTTCTTTACCTTCAGTGCGATCTCATATCTGGCGGATATCTACATGGACAGGGCGGAACCGGAATCTAATTTTCTGTATGCCGCTGCCTATATCACCATGTTTCCGAAGCTGATATCAGGCCCGATCGCACAGTTCAAAGACATGCAGGATCAGTTTACGGCGCCCCGCATGACGAAACAGGGACTTCTTGCAGGAACCCGCCTCTTTCTTGTGGGACTTTATAAAAAAGTGCTTCTTGCCGATAATCTGGGAATGATCTACGCCGGTATCCAGACATTGGATACGATGGCAGCGGGTACGGCATGGATGGCTATGGCCATGTACAGCCTGCAGCTCTTTTTCGATTTTTCCGGATATTCGGATATGGCGATCGGCCTGGCCCAGATGCTGGGCTTCACGATCGACAGAAACTTTGACTATCCCTATGTGGCAGACGGCATGGGCGATTTCTGGAGGCGCTGGCATATCTCGCTGGGCGCCTGGTTCCGCGATTATGTATATATCCCGCTCGGCGGCAACCGCTGTTCGACACGCAGGCAGATCTTCAACCTGAGTGTCGTCTGGCTTCTGACCGGCTTCTGGCACGGCGCTGCCTGGACCTTCGTCTTCTGGGGGATCTGGCATGGCTTTTTTGTCATGCTGGAACGTTTTGTGTTCAGAGATATCCGGCAGCTGATACCGCGTGTGCTGCGGATCGCAGTGACGGTCCTGATCGCCTTTTTCGGATGGGTCTTCTTCGCTTCACCGAACATGGGATACGCATTTCGCTGGATCAGCCGGATGTTCGGCAGCGACGGACTTGGGTTTGCGGATGCAGCTACAGGTTATTATTTCCGATCCTCTCTGGTGCTGCTGATCATATCCGTATTGTGCTGCACCCCGCGGTTCGGCAGGTGGCTGAACGGGCTGTCCTGGCACAAAGGAAAAGCAGGCGCATACGTGTCTTCCGTTGTGTATGTCCTGCTGCTGATCTGCAGTATCGCCTATATTGTCGGGAGTTCGTACGTGTCGTTCCTGTACTTCGCGTTCTGAGGAAGAAACCGGAGTTACTGGTCCGTGGAAGATAAGAGAATGAGTAAAAACGCTGTCCCGCGGCCGGGAAAGCAACCGCTCAGGGCCGGGAAAGCGACCGTCCTGGGCCGGGAAAGCGACCGTCCGGGATGCCGGAAATAAGAAACAGGGAAAGAATGAGGTGGCAACAGTCATGAAAGTAGGATTTATAGGCTGCGGCAACATGGCAAAAGCCCTGATCGGCGGCATTTTAAAGAAGAAACTGGTGAAACCGGAGGATATTCTGGCATCAGACAAATCCTCTGAGGCACGGAATCTGGCGGAAGAGACCTATGCGATCCGTGTGACGGAAGACAATGCACAGGCAGCCCGGGAGGCGGATTATCTGATCCTGGCTGTCAAACCGCAGTTTCTTGCAGAGGCTGTTGCAGAGATCCGCGAGGCTGTGCGCGAAGAAACGGTGATCCTTTCGCTGGCACCGGGAAAGACACTTGCCTGGCTGGAAGAACAGTTCGGGCGTCCTCTTCATCTGGTGCGCACGATGCCGAATACACCGGCTTTGGCGGGAGAAGGTATGACTGCGCTCTGTCCGAATGATGCCGTGACGGCAAAAGACAGAGCCGGTGCCGAAATGCTGTTTGGCAGCGTCGGCAGGACAGAATTTGTTCCGGAGCGTCTGATGGATACGGTTACCGGCGTCAGCGGCAGTTCGCCGGCGTATGTCTTTATGTTCATCGAAGCACTTGCCGATGCGGCGGTGGAAGGCGGCATGCCGCGGAATCAGGCGTACGCCTTTGCGGCCCAGAGTGTTTTCGGCAGTGCAAAACTTGCTCTGGAAAGCGGAAAACATCCGGCAGAGCTGAAAGATATGGTCTGCTCACCGGGAGGGACAACGATCGAGGCCGTGCGGGTTCTGGAAAAGAACGGATTCCGCAGCGCGGTGATCGAAGCAACTGCTGCCTGTATTGAGAAATCGAGAAGTATGTAGAGCGGGGGAGAGGGAAACTATGGCAAACGTATATTCATTTTTTGCAGACGGGATGGAAGAAGTCGAGGCGCTGGCACCTGTAGATCTGCTGCGCAGAGCCGGGAATCCGGTGACGACAGTTTCTGTTATGGGACAGACTCAGATACGCGGTTCTCATAATATCCTGATCGAAACGGACATCCTTTTTGAAAAAGCAGACTTTTCGGACGGTGATCTGTTTATCCTGCCGGGCGGCGGAGAAGGTACGAGAAATCTGGAAGAATTCGAACCGCTCATGAAGCTTCTCAGAAAAAAGCATGAAGAAGGAAAACGGATCGCGGCAATCTGTGCGGCACCGAAAATCCTCGCGGCACTGGGCATGCTCGAAGGGAAAAAGGCCACGATCTATCCTGGCATGGAAGACCAGCTTGGCGGTGCAGTCCCGCAGGATGTACCCGCCGTGACAGACGGTCTGATCACCACCGGACACGGTGTGGGAGCTGCACTGGATTTCGGACTTGAACTGGTGCGCGTCCTGAACGGAGACGGAGCGGCCGCAGACATGAAGCGGCAGATCGTGTTCCAGCACTGAGCATTGAAACCCGGACGATCATTTTCTTTTGATCATATTTACTGAGAGCGGATGACAGATGCAGCTACCTGAGAATGCAGTGTCTGATCATCCGCTCTGTTATTGAGGAATTAAGCGGCATCCTGCTGGTCTCAGAAGTGATGATCAGCTGCTCGCCCGGAAAAAACCCATTCTTCGCATAATCTTCAATTCTTTGCAGGGCAGAACGCGCATACCCTGCGTCATCCATCATTCCGAGATGCTCCCAGTAGAGCGTTTTTCTGTCTGAAAGCCTCAGGATCGTAAAATCAGGATGGATCACATGTTTGCCAGTTCCTCCTTTTTCCAGTGTCAGGGGGCATTCATAACGGTATGGAATACCTGAATGATACAGCGCATTTGCGATCAGTACTTCCGATTTAGATCGTACGCGCTCCTCCTTCAGAGTATAGTGGACCGGGGCATCTTCAGAAAATGGTTTTCCGGTATATTTGAAATCCTGCCACACTTCCGCAAATATGGCATCAGGCAATACGGTGTCCGGAAGAGAGCCCGGCAATATGGCGGGGAAAAGCAGACTCTGCCGTATTGGACTCTCTCTGAGAAACACTTTTTGCAGTGCACCCGGATCATATCTTTTCAGAAAAGAATCGATAGCATCCATCTGCTGTATGGCAGTTTCAAGTAAACGCTTATAATATCGTTTCTGTATCAGCAAAACAGCCTTTTTCCTGTCTTTGACCGATATATATTTTCCGTTTTCCTTATTTGCATCCATCTTGTGATAAAACTGAATACCGTTTTT
>CACZSZ010000086.1 GCA_902783945.1 uncultured Lachnospiraceae bacterium | reverse complement strand
GTTCACTGGCGATCCAGCATGTTTTTCCAATGTTTTTTTTCGGACAGACCGTCCGCAGCAGCCAGACCATCAGATCCGCAGGCATCAGCAGAGAAATAACGACATCCGGTCTGAATTCTTCTGCCTGCTCACAAATCTGTTTCAGACACACTGGAATCTGTGCCGCCTTAGTCAGAAAATGCAGCGCTCCGGACCTGTGACTGACCTGTACATCACAGCAGACTGTCTCCAGCTTAGGATCCAGCCTGTAAATAACCGGTTTTTGCACCAGTGTCAGAATCCTGACGCAAACGCCTTCTCTGGAAAGAGAATTTGCCAGATTGATCGCGTTGCGTTCTGCACCTCCCATACCTATATGTGTAATGATGATCAGTGCTCTCAAAAGAGACGCTCCTTTCCCCATTCCCGGATCCTGATCATCATTCGGAGCGCAAAAAACATTCTTCTCTTTAATGCAGTTACAAAAACATATTCCTGCCCTGTAAGCAGATCCCTGCTTATATGGTTCATCGCATCTTTATAGGGCTCTCTTGTTAAAAGCTCCGATATCCTTCGATTTGCTTCACGCCTGCTGAAACCAGACTTTCTGTGAAAATAATAGAAGCGTAGATAGGAATGAAAGCTGGTCAGTTCCTTCATGAAAAGTGCTTCCCATAAAATCTGCTCCTTGCTGTACTGACGCAGGAACATTTCGGCCTCTCTGTAATAATGCTCAAAATCTTCCACAATGTGGGGATTAAACCTGTTGCTTGCTGAACCTTCCGTTTTCCGGTAATGATACAGACATACCGGTTTGTATGCAACAGCGGAAGCCTTTTCAAAGGCATACATATTCAGCACATTATCCTGCATCCGTTTCAATCCTTCAACAGCCCATATTTGATTATCGATCAGAAACTGTTTGCGATACATTTTCGCCCAGGTAACTCCTGCGGCAATCTCCGGCGGACTGTAGCTGCAGATTTTTCTGCTCAAAAGCTGACAGATCAACTCATTTTTATCCGTTCCGGCAAGTACACGTTCCCGTCCGGCCAGAAAATGGTTATCTTTTATGCGGTGTTTATAATGTACCACGGCGTCGATCATGGCTATATCCGCCCCGGTACTGCAGATCAGAGAATAAAGTGTTTCCAGATACGTATCGTCCAGCCAGTCATCCGGATCCACAAAACAAATATATTCGCCCGCGGCATTCCGGACACCTGCATTTCGTGCACCAGCCACACCTTTGTTTTCCTGTCGCAAATACCGGAACCGCCTGTCATTTTCCTGGTATTCGCGGCACACTTCAGCCACATGCGGTTTTGATCCGTCGTCGATCAGAAGAATTTCCATATCCGAAAATGTCTGGACTGAAGCTGAATCCAGACATTTCCGAATATAATCAGGACTTACATTATAGATTGGTATAATAACAGATATCATAATTTACGCTCACACCATTCTGTTTTACAACGCTTTCTTCAACAACCCTGCAAAGTGCTTAAATGTATCACTTCTGAAAAAGATACCGGCAAGCAGAACATTTGTGAGCAAAAGAACAAGAATCCCATTCAGAAACAGCTGTGTGATCCCCACGGCAGAAAATCTGTTGTTTACAAACCGAATGATCAGCGCCGAACAGCCGGCTATTGCCAGAAATACCGCCAGATAACCGCCGGTCTCTGCAATATAATTCCATACGCTGCGCCGAAAAAGTTTTGTATAGACAAATTTAGGATAACTAAATCCCCAGAGTGCCAGAGAACTGATGATCGTCCCGGCAAACACACCGGCCAGTCCGAAAAACCGCATCAGAACGAGAGAAGCTCCCAGGTTTATTGCAGACTCCGCAAGCGGAACGAACCGGTTTTCATAAAAAATGCCGGCGGCATCTTGAAAGACACTGAAGGAATTTCGCATCAGTGTCTGAAAAAACTGAAAGGAAAGCAGGATCACAACAGCAGAAGTAAGCAGATACTTTTCTCCGAACCATATCCGGATGAACGGCTGGATCAGTACCAGCAGTGCCGTGGCCGCACATGTTGCGATCCAGAAACTCATAAATCGTATCCGGCGGAAAACCTGAAACCAGTGTTCCGGCTCATTCTCCACCAGCATATTCCCTACGCTGGGCGTCAGTGCCGTGAGAGCCGGACCAAACAGCTTTGCTGCTGCATCGATCACCAGGAAATAGTTATTGTACAGGCCTGCCGTCGTAAGACCCAGGAACACCGAGATCAGAATATTATCCGTGCCGTTTACGGCAAATGTCCCAATCTTATGAAAAAAGAGGGCTCCGACTTTTTTCCGTATATCCAGGCGTATCTCTTTTGACAGAGGTCTTACATCCCGCTCTTTCAGATACGGATACATTTGGTTGGCCTTCGCTGTGATCACCACATTTTCCAGAATCCGGAACACCACCTTGATCAGCAGATAGGCATAATAATTGTGTGTGATATACAGCATGACCAGCTGGCCGGTATTCATGCTGAGCAGATAGATCATGTGGATGGTACTGATAATATAGTTTTTCTGATCCGCATACAGAATCGCACGCTTGTAGCTCAGGAAATAAGAGAAGACGACATCGGCGAGAAAAATCAGATAAATTACCGTCAGATTGACATCCGCTTCTGTGGGTTTCGCCAGATACGGCAGCGCCGGTATCAGACAGATCCCCGCAACAGCGATCACGCCCGCTACGGTATGAAAGGCTTTCCTGTAGAACCGCATCAGAGACTTTACGGTCTCTGTATCTCCTTTTTCCAGCGGCCTGTACAGATGAAAAACGACCGCTTCCCCTATGCCGAGATCAGCTATGCCGAGCATAGTGATCACATTGGAAAACAGTCCGTTCAGTCCCGCATATTCAAGTCCCAGCAGATGAACGAATACCCGCTGTGCAATAAGTCCGATCAGAATTGCCGTTAAACTCGCAAAAAGGGTGAACACGAAATTGCGCGCAGACTTCCCTGTACGCCCCTCTTCTGATGGAACAGCTGGATCCGCGCGTCTTTTTTCCTGTTCCTGAGCAAATGATGTCAGATCCGCACAGTGCCACGCGAAAATGAGAAGATAAAAAAAGTATGCAAAAGCGTACTGTTCCATGACAAACATCAGGAAAAACGCCCCCAGGAAAACAGAGATCCATTGTGCGGTCTCCAGTTTCCTGTTCCGGAACAGCCGTATGACAACAAGAACCACGATCGTCAGAGACAGGATCAGTCCTATCATACCCGTCTTATACAGGATCTCCAGCACTTCGTTATGAGTAGTGACGATTACTGGAGAATACTCGAAGGTACTGTATCCGTGCCCGATCACAAGATGTTCTCTTATAGCCTGAAAGGCCGCATCCCAGACATCGGTCCGGTATGTCAGATCCATCCGGCGGTGAAAAATTCCCACGATCAGCCACCGGAAAAGCTCCTGCTTCCGGAATACCACAAACAGAAGATCCATCACAACGGCTGCCCCCGCATACGTCAGGATATTCATCACTTTCGTAAATTTCAGGATCTGAGGAATAAAAATCAGAATAATAAGAGGGAGCAGAACAAGGATTGCTGTACGATTCCGGACAACAAAATCCGAAACAAACACAAGGCCAACGGCCGCGCGCACCAGGAACCATTTTTTCCGGTCACAGAGCAGAACATACATAACGGAAAAAAACAGAAATGCCATATGATACGGGATATGACCGCTCTTGAATCCGAGAAACCAGTTTTCTCCGTAATAATCCAGATACCTGTACATTCCATGCCTGAATACAAAGATCGTAATCAGGTTGATGACAGTCAGTGCGCCAAAGAACCAGACCCCGGCACTGAGCAGCGCCCGGATATTTCTCTGTATGCCGTATTCGATCACAAGACAGAGCATCAGCGTGGCAAATGCATACTCCAGTGACCGTTTTACATTGCCGCCGTTCACTCCGGCGGCTATGATCATGACCAGGAGCAGCCCGCTGAACAACAGGAAAAGAAACGGGATCTTCCGCAGCATTCTTCCCCGCAGAATAAGCAGAACGACCGCTGCCCCGGCAAGCAGCTGCAGCAATGTGTATGCTTTGCCTGCCCAGCTGATCGTATCCACGAAATAATCGATTTGAAAAAAAGGAAACAGGAGCATCACAAAAACAGCAGTCCACATAATACTGCTCTTTCTGTCTGTGTTTATTCCCGTCTCACTGTTCATAAGCTTCCTCTTTCCTTTACCGGCTGCCTGCCAGCTCCCCAGCAGGCAAGCAGGAGACGCATGCTGTACAGCATCGCTTTCCGGCGGTCACGTCCGGCTGCCCGGGCCCGGAAGCGCCTGCTCCCTATCTCATTCCAGGGTGCCTCTGTGTACAGATGTCTTTTCAATTTCTGTTTTTCTCCCGGATCCGGCCTCCACTCGGGATGACCGTACAGGCTTCTGTACACATACCGCAGGGAATCCATCAGGAAGCGGGTGTAAGCCTCATACTCGACCGGATCCGTAAGATCCAGCATATTCTGAATATGAACCAGCGGCTGTTCGATCCTCTCCAGACCGTCCCTGTGGAACGTGTTGGACACGGATTTCACATTATCCAGATAATAGTACCAGACCTTCGGTACATACCCCAGCGCCAGCCGCTCCATCATTTCCAGATTCCAGATCGTATCCTCATACATACGAAATTCTTCCGGAAATAACAGATTGTTTTCCAGCAATGCCTTTTTACGCAGAAAGCGAGCCGCAATGCCCCGGTTGATATACCCTCCCTGAAAACGGTACGGCTCACCGATACACTCGGCTCTCGTCTGATGCAGCCTCTCCGGATCGAGCAGGATCAACTCTGATATGTCTCTTTTCAGTATCCCGTTGAAATCCTGAAGCAGCTTCTCCATATCATCAGGATTCAAAAAACAGGTTCCGCCCCATATGCCATCCAGCTCAGGGTGCTCTGTCAGTACCTGCAGCGCTTCCGCAAAGCAATACGGAGCCACGGCATCATCGGAGTCAAGGAACGTGATCACGTCACCTTCCGCCTCCTGCATAGCCCGGTTGCGCGCCGCGGATACACCGGTCGGTTCCATGTGTATTACGCGGATCCGTTCTTCTTCCTGTGCGAGCTTATCTGCGATTTCCCCGAATTCCGCCTCGCTGCCGTCGTCTGCAAGCAGCACTTCAAAATCCGCCTCTTTCTGCCGCAGCACGCTGTCAACAGCACGCCGCAGAAAAACCGGATCCCCGTTCCTGAATGGCAGTATAACGCTGATCAATTTATCAGATATCCCTCTCTGCATACTAAAGCCAATACGCTTCCAGATCATGCGTGATCCGTTCTTCTTCAGGCGGAAGCTGCATGTAGTCCCCAAAAACACCTCTGAGATATCTGTCCCAGCAGGAAATTGCGAAAAACTGCCGCCCTTCGAACGGCAGCTCCGACAGATTATCATATTCTTCCGGAGAAACAGCCTGCCCCGGCCCGTCATACGCCCATGATACCATTCCGCACAGTGCAGACTTCCCATATGGATGACGGAGCGCCAGTTTCTTTTGCCATTCCGCGATCCGCTTCCGTCCGATCAACTGCGCAGCAGGCTTCATAATTACGTCTTTGAATAAAATGACCAGTTTTCCGGATCCGTATCCGTTCTGTACGACAGCTGCCACATTCATCCGGCACAACATCATGGCCAAATGATAAAGCCGCCGTATACGCCCGCTTTCCTCCGGCAAACCGTCCACCGGAAAGATATCGATCCAGAGTGACTGTACTTCCTTTTGTGTAAAATGACTCTCCTCTACTGCCGTTCGCCTGTCAAACAGCTTACAGTAGGGAGCCTCCAGAGTGCCGTCCTCCAGACTGCTGAGACCCACATACTCCGGCCAGATCTTTTTTTCTCTGTTCAGCCGGATCAGCTTCTCGTAATCCGGCCGCGGCATCATCACGTCAATATCATCGTCCCAGGGGATAAACCCTTTGTGCCGCACTGCCCCGAGTAAGGTTCCGGCAGAGAGCGAATAGCGGAGCCCATACTTCCGGGCCGCCTGATCGAACAGAACCATGAGTCCCAGCTCTGTTTTCTGGATTTCCTCCAGTGTCATGGATTTCCGACCGGATACGTCTATGCCGATCTGTCTCTTATCCCGCCCCGTCATGACAGTTTTCTCCGTGTCAGCCCTGGTATTTTGCCCTGCATCTGCGAAAACCGCACATACATATTACCTGCTGCCGATGCCAGCGGATAACACCGGTTCAGCAGCACGATCATGACTTTCCTGGAGCCGACGATCGGCGAATGCAGCAGTTCTTTTTCGCATCTGTGCAGATCTGCTCTCAGTTTATCAGTCTGAGCAACATACTCTCTTTTTCTCTCTTCTGCCGGCACTTCTGTGATCATTCTGAAAAGAAGCGTAAAATTGATCCGGTCACGATTGATTTTTGCATACGTATGATCCGGTTCGTGACCCTGTGTTTCCTTAACGACCTGATCCCATACACGGAGAAGGTCAAAATCTTTCGGAGAAAACAGCGTTGTCACACTCTCCGGATTTTTGAAATAGAAATACCCTGCTTTGCGGATCCATGTAATACGGCTTACTCCTGCCAGTGCCCGGTATGTTCCCAGTACATCTTCACCGACCCGGATACCTTCCGGATACAACATCTCCGGCAGTAATTCTTTTTTATACAGTTTTGCTACAGGGAAGTGAACGTTTTCGTTAGAACTGATCTTAAAGAAAAACCGAAGGTACTCTTCCCGGCTATAGGTTTCAATGGCAGGTGTGCCGGCGGATGTACCTCCTCCGCTTTCTGCATTTTCCGGAATCATTCCGTCAGAATACACAATATTACAGGTTACCAGGTCTGCCTCTGTCTGCGCCATCTGATCTGCCATCTGCTCCACGATGCCTCTGTCCATCCAGTCATCACTGTCGACAAATAGAACATAAGCGCCGGAGGCCTGCTTCAGCCCCTCATTTCTTGCGGCAGAAACTCCGCCATGCCGTACTTTTATAACCCGGATGCGCCCGTCCTCATCTGCAAGCTCATCCGCTATCTGTACCGATCCGTCATCGGACTCATCGTCCACTAATAAAATCTCCAGTTCATGATATGACTGTCCGGCGATACTTTCCACGCATCTCCGCAGGTATTTTCCCGTATTGTAAAACGGTATGATCACACTTACCAACGGTCTAGTCTTCAAACGCAATGCTATACTCCCCCTCAGTTTAAAGTCTTAAACACTATACACTGCGTGTTTTGTCTTTATCAGTTCAATGCATTTCCCCACTGCCAATGCGATCAGCAGCTGAATGCAGATACTTACAATCATAAGCGGAAAGAATCCTTTTGCAAGCCACTTTCCCAAAAAGTTTTCAATTATATCTCTCAATAATACGGTAACGATAATTACATATAGTGACTTTTCTCCTGCTTCCCGGAAGAACCGGCAAAGCACCGGTGCCTTGCCGCTGATGAATCCGGACAGCTGCATGACAACCAGTACACCGCAAACAGCTCCCAGCACAACCAGTCCGTAATTACCGTACTTTCGAATGGCAATTTCCATACTTCCCGCATAGATCATATAGGCCCATACCGGTGAAAGAACAAAATACAGTCCCGGCCTGTCCATGACTTTATCTATGATCTCATAACGCCGGAAAAGAACCCCGGCATAATAGAAAACCACTCCATACAAAGCCACATCTATGCTCCATGGAAGCCACCATCCCCTCTGACCCAGAGTCAAACCTGCCAGTGAAACAGCGATCACCATACAGGCAAGCATCTTTTCATTCGTGCAATACCGGTCCAGGATCATATAGATGCATCTTATAACAAACAGCAGCAAAATGAAATAGACAGGACCGACAGAAGGAATATCCGCGAAAATATTTTTGGCAAAAGATATCCCCAGTGCAAATCGGATCAGGTTATCCTTTAAAAACCCATATGACCAGCTTTTATAGTTCAAAAGAAAAAAACAGCCTGTAAAAACCACATAGGGAAGCAGGTATGCTCTGACCATATGGATCAGTGTCTTTGCCATGTTTTCTGGTTTTTTGTAAAAATATCCGCTGATCAGGATGAATGCGATCATATGGCACGAATATATGACATTTCTAAGAACAGCGTCGATCGGAAAATGTCCGATCAGCATAGCTGTAATAAAAATGCCTCTGGCCACATCCACTTCAATATTCCTTGCAGATCCCGCAGCAGCTGCCTTCCCGCTGATCGTTGTACGTGCTCCGGCATGTATGTGCTTTTCCCTGATAAACAGAGCCGCGCGCTTTACGGCTCCCACGAAACCGGCGCCTGCAACGGCAAATACAATATGTATAAGTATATAACACCAAACTCTTGTATTTCCCTGCAGACCTGCCTTATCCATCAGTGCTTTAAAGTACGGCCCCATTGTTTCCAGGGCAAACAGATGGACACACAGTACTGTCAGCGAGTTCTTTCCAATATGGGACAATACGGCGGATTTTTCGATCTTCTTAGAGATCGATCCTATTATCAGACAGCCGCACAGTCCCGCCAGAACTGAGATGAACAGATCCGCTGCATCTGCCGCCACTAATCTGACCAGCGCCAGTCCTTTCAAATATGCCCATACATAAACTAATCCGGCTGTCAGATTATGATACCATTTCAGTCTGGTTTCAACCTGTTTTTCTTTAAAAAGATATCCGATCCAGACAAATACACTTCCGGCCATTCCGGACTGAATACTGAACGGGAGCCAGAAAAAATCCCTGGTTAAGTAGGCCAGTACCGCAATGGCACATAAGAGCAATCCCTGATGCTCCGTTTTTTTCACTTTCTGAAGGACTATCTGGACGATCAGCGTGGCAAAAAACAGAGCCGGCAAAAACCAGACTGCACCGATCCTGATCGGAATATCCAGTGTACCAAGTGCTCTGACCGTCCCCGAGGCAAAGAAAGAACGGATCAGATCATCTCCGATAATATGTGTTACCCCGCTTATAGTCCAGTCATGCGAAAGGCAGCGGCTGTTCCATATGTCCATTGCCATAACGGCCAGGCATGTCATAAAATACGGGATCATCAGCCGGGAGAACCGTTTATTGATATACTCTTTTGTAAGCGGCCGCACTTTGAAGGTGTATCCGCTCAGCAAAAAGAATATCATGACATGAACACCATACACCCAGTCGAACGTCCAGCGTCCTTCCAGACTCGTACTGACATGCCCGACGATGATCATCAGCATCCCTATGCCCTTAGCAACATCTATCCAGTTTTCTCTTTGACTTTCTGAATGTGAGGCCATGTGCTGTTTCGTGTTATCCTAAAATCATTGTATGATCAGCTTGCTTTTATTTCTCTTATGGTGACATCAGACTCCATGTCATAGAACCCGACAGTATTTTTGTCTGATATAACGGTAATATTCAGCAGGTCATATAACCTGTGATACGCCTTCAGCTCACCATTCTCAAAGCCGGTGCAGCTGATAGAGAGCAGATATTCTCCGCCCTGCAGAGTCATATCCTGTTCAAAGGCCACCTCCACAAGCGCTCCCTCTTTGACATCATGGATCAGTTTCTTTTCGATCATGGAATTTGTCCCGGTCACATCAGTCCCCTTTATCGTCTTGAAGGTGAACGTAAAAATCGGATCCTGTACATCATGGTTGAAAAACACACGGTACCGGATCGTAAACCGGCTGCCTTTTATGATCGTGTCGGTAAGGCCGCCTCCCTCGTCCAATATGGAAAAATCCACGATCTCTGCCTCTTTGCTCCCGTATGAACTGACAAGCGGATTTACTGCGAAACTGTATTTCCAGTCTGTTCCATGTGTATCACTCTGAAGTACAGACTGGACTCCGCTCTGCGGACCGGCAGACTGTGATGGCAGAGCAGTCTGATCTGTTCCAAAACCATGTTTCCGTTCTTCTTCCATCCTGTCCTTATAGGATCCCGTCAGGATTTTCTTATAGAGATCAACCATCTCTTTAGGCGTACCTTCCGCCAGCATCTCACCTTTATGAAGCAGCACGACTCTGTCACAGTACTTCGTAATACTGCTCAGATCATGGGAAACAAACAAAATCGTCTTTCCTTCCTGCTTAAAATCCTCGAACTTCTGATAACATTTTGCCTGAAAAAACACATCTCCTACAGACAGCGCTTCATCAACGACCAGAATCTCCGGATCAATGTTGATGGCAAGCGCAAAAGCCAGCCGCACGAACATACCGCTGGAATACTTCTTCACCGGCTGATGGACAAAGTCTCCGATATCCGCGAACTTCAGGATATCTTCCATCCGGGCATCTACTTCTTCGCGGGAATATCCCATCATCGTGCCGTTCAGATAGATATTCTCGATCCCCGAGTACTCCATGTTGAAGCCTGCCCCGAGCTCAAGCAGCGCGGAAATACGTCCGTTGATCTCCACCTCGCCTTCCGTCGGACTCAGCACGCCTGTGATTATTTTCAGAATCGTGGATTTCCCGGCACCATTGATCCCGATGATACCGACCGTCTCACCGCGGGAAATATCAAAACTGACATGCCGCAGAGCATAGTGCTCCTGATATCTCGGCCGGCGCGTCAGCCCCAGCGCATCCAGAAGACGATCCTTATTATGCTGGAAAAGCTTGTACATCTTTGTCACATCTCTGACGCGGATTGCATAGTTTTCTGACATATACTTTTACCTCTGCCTCACATCACATCCGCAAAGTGCGGTCTGAGTTTTCTGAAGACATGGCGTCCCAGCAAATACAGCACAACTACCAAGGCCCAGAAATAGATGGTTTCCTTCGGATGTTCCCAGAACCAGACATGGTCGACCAGTGCTTCTCTGTATCCCTGCACCACATAATACATGGGATTCAATTTGAGCAGTGTCTTCAGCCATCCCGGAAAATTCATCGCCCTGATATTCCACATGATCGGCGTGAACCATACGCCGACCTGGATCGCAATATTTACAATCTGGGACAGATCACGGAAAAAGACCGTGATGGCACTGCTCAGATAACAGAATCCGAGGCACAGGCAGATCATTCCGAATGAGTAATAGACAAGCTGCAGGGCGTACAGCCCCGGATACAGGCGGTAAGCCGTATACAAAATCAGCGTGAATGCCACGAAAAACATATGTACATACAAGCTGGAAATAACGCGTACGACCGGAAGCACCTCAATGCGGAAGACGACTTTTTTTACCAGAAATGAGTAATCCTGAAGAACATGCGTTCCGCTGTTTACCGCTTCCGAAAAATAGAACCAGGGCACCAGACCCGCGATCAGCCATAACACATATGGCACCTCGATTCCGGCCCTCGCACCCTGTGTGCCCGCATGCAGCGCCTTTTCAAATACAAACCAGTATATGAAAACCGTCACAACGGGCTGGACAAAGGCCCAGATAATTCCCAGATAAGACCCCGCATATTTTGTCCTGAAATCATTGCGGGCCAGACTGCGGATCATTTACAAAATCCCCGTTTTTCTAAAAATTCATCATAAGACCAGTTTACTTTATCTTTATCCGAAAGGATCAGGTCCTCCGGTCCCATGCCTTCCGGCATCGGCCACTTCACGCCAATCTCCGGATCATTCCACATCAGACCTCCCTCATCATTAGGATGATAGAAATCGGTAACTTTATAGCAAAATTCCGCATAGTCAGACAAAACCAGAAAGCCATGCGCAAAATCTTTTGGAATAAAAAACTGTTTTTTGTTTTCTTCACTCAGTTCAATGCCGTACCACTTACCGAATGTCTCACTGCCCCTGCGCAGATCCACCGCTACATCGAACACCGTGCCCCTGATCACACGCACCAGCTTATCCTGAGGAAACTGCAGCTGAAAATGGAGACCGCGCAGCACACCTTTGCGGGATGCTGACTGATTGTCCTGTACAAACTCACAGTCGATACCGGCTGCCGTAAAATCATTTTTGTTGTAAGACTCCATAAAATAGCCGCGCGCATCACCAAACACAGTCGGCTCAATGACTTTCAGTCCGGAAATACCGCCGACATTGTCTGTAACCTTGATTTTTCCCATATTTTGCCACACTCCTATAGCCTAAGATCTATCGGCAGCAGACTCACTTATAAACGGCACCGCTGCCAATATTTCCGACACCCTGAACAAAATATTACAACAGAACAACCCCCAGCACATTTTTGTTCAAAGCCGTTACAATTCCAATCTCTTCTTTTACATCATCAACGCTGGAATAATTTCGTTTTTCTACAAAAACTACACTGTCTGTTTTTTGCAGATGCGCCCTGGTCTCCGGACTCCCCAGAAGATTTTCCGCAAACACAAATTCCGTCTGTCCGGAATTTTCTTTCAGCATCGGCATCAACTGTTCTTCCAATCCCTTCATATCCGCGGAGTTTACCGTACCTGTCACAAGAACTGCTTTACTGCCAACCGCTGCATTGGTCATATTCGTTCCGGTCATTCTGTAGAATTCATCCTCAGAGTACTTAACCGCTGTCCCTTCCATTTTCCTCAGAATTGCCTTCCTGAATTTAGAACCCTTACTTTCTCCCTTTTCAGGGAAAGTTCCAAGATTATTCAGCGTGAACCATGAGCGAAAATCTTTTTCCGTATTGAATTTTGATGAAAACAGAATTCTCAAAATCAGGAATAACACAGCTAAAACAGCACCGCCGGCAAATCCTATTACAGCGTATTTCTTCCCGGATAAATGCGGCTTTGCTTCTGTTTCTTCCTTTACAGCATTCTTCTGAAGTTTCTTAACGTTTTCCAGAAGCGTATTGAGCCTCACCATTCTGTCAGTATAATCGAATGCCCGGAGCCTGGAATCATTCTGAGCTCCGATCCCACTGGCTTCTATATTATCGTATGTGAGGACCGGCAGAACCTTCAATGAAAAATCCATGAAGGATATTTCCTTGCTTTTCTGAATGACATAGTCTGTCATCATCCTGACTACATCTGTAGAAAAATCCACATCATTAGATTTCGCATTAATATAAAAATAGTAGTATTCTGCTCCTTCATTCTGAGCGAATTCAGTCTCCGGAGCCTCTGTATGGATATTTACCTCATCCAATCCATACTGATTGTCACGTGATCCTCCGCCGACTATTTCGCGTATATACTGTGGTTCAGTGTCATATTTATCAGCAATTATGGACATGATCTCCATGCTTGCCGCATAATTGGTCAGCATTTTTCCAACCGCTGCCAGCTGGTTTACATCCACATCGCCCTCGGCACGTATTTCAAACTCCTGTGCTACAGATATCATATTATATGGATCCATCTGCAGCAGCAATGAACCCATCATATACTTGTATTCATTTTTCAAACCAGTCTCATATCTGTGAAGCACTTCATTTGCTTCTTCTCCGACCTTTTCGTAATCAACGCTGTCCAATAATTCATCCTGGTCTTCTGATGCTTCTGTTGTCTGAGATTCAGCCTGTACGGCATTTTTATACTTTGCATATCCATAACCAAGTACCGCAAAAATACAGGCTACTGCCAGTATCTGTTTCCATCGAAGCAGCAGTTTCCAGAATACCTGCCGGATATCCACGCCATGCTCTTCTATGTATTTCATACTTCCATCCATCCCGCTTTCTCCTCCGCATTTGTTATATGGGGTTTATTATACCTTAAATGTCCTTTTATTGCCTCTGATAAAACCACTCTTTACCTTGTCACTGTAACCTCCTGCACGCAAGTGTCAAATGCAATTGACTCAATTACCGTTTTTTTCTCATTGTCAAATACTACTATATTCAATCCTCTCGCATTTCTGGCGTACTCTACCCCGTCGATCACGATGGAACAGGCATTTCCTGCCATCCATCCGGCACTCATAACAGAATATGGGATCCCTTCTATTTCTCCTTCATAAGTAATCTGTTCTTCACTAACTTTGTCGACTGTCCCCGTTGGTGTAACCACTGCATAAAAACTGTTCCTGGTTTTTCCGCGCAAATCAGATTGTATTCCGAATTTCTTCATGTCCTCATACAGTGCAGGGGTAATAAAACTGGATGCTTCATCTTTCGCTGCCATGAAAACAGATACATTTTTCCCCAGCAGTGACTGCAGATACTCATGCAAATAACCACTTCCCGCTTCAACTTGTCTGTCTTCCCGGTCATAATAATAAATCAAAGACACTCGTCCGTCTTCTGTATATGTGTAGCGGCATTTTGAATACCCTATACCTGCTGCTGCCGGATTTTCATTTGTATCAAAATATGACTCTTCGCTTTTCCTGCCCTGTTTGTCATATGAAATACGGATTACAGAATATCCTTTTGCCGAAATCACGGGCTTCCCTTCCCCGTCAAAGTAACGCTCTTCTGTCAGCTGCCCATCTGCATTATAAAATCTGACAAGTTCAGCATACCCATTATCGACAGTATACGGTATATCCCCATTCAGATAACTTTCCCTCACGATCCTGTCATAAGCATCATATACCCGCCTCAGTCGGCTGTATCCCTGATTTGCAGGAGCTTCGTTACCTTCTGTATCCAGATAGCGTTCTTCGAGCACGTTCCCCCGGCTGTCATATTCCCGCGCAAAACCTGCGCATCCATTTGCCAGTATTACACCATTTCCCTGCTGGTCTTCATACCATTCGTGAATAACATTTCCATTCTCATCATACTCACGCCTGACGGCCGCATACCCTTTGCTGAAAATCGTAAGTTCCCCGTTTTCATCCAGGAAGTATTCCGCTGTTATGTTCCCGCTCTCATCATATTCTCTCTTAAAGCCGCTGTACCCGGCTTCGATACTGCAGGGTTTTCCTTCTGTATTAATGTACATCTCCCAGATCAGCTGATCCTCTTCATCGTATTCGCGATCGATACCTGCAAATCCGTAAGATGCCATGGTCAGCCGGTCATCCAGATCATAATACCGCTCAGATATGATATTTCCCCTGTCATCATATGCCAGTTCTTTTTTGGCAAATAGTGTATCCGTCCGCATCATGGTTTTTCCGGACACTTCAAAGTAACTTTCACTCTCCAGTTCCTGCTCCGGATTATACGTGCAGGATCTCATGGCGTATCCGCCGGCTTCAACGGGTCCGCCATCTTTGCCCAGCCAGGTTTCCTTAACTATCTGCCAGCGCCAGTTATACTCTCTTTCATATCCGGCTTTTCCATCAGCGTCTGCTACTGCATTTCCGTTCTCATCCAACTGAAATCTTCTGTTCATCCGGTCATTCTGATCATACTCATATGTTACCGTGGCAACGCCGTCAGCTCCTTTGGCCGGATCCCCATTCTCATCCACATATGTCACTGCCGTCACCCGATGCCGGTCGTCATAGGTACGCTTTTCAGTAGGATTGCCGGTCACCCTGTATATCCCCAGATTATCTATCTGTTTTACAAGTTCAAAACCAGCATCACGCAGGGCTGCTTCCCGCTTCTCATCAGTATTATTTGTGACCAGATACTGATAATCATAATTCAGCATGGTCAGTGCCACTGCATCCAGATCCCCGTCCGGCTCCTGCAGCTGTGCATATACATTCTGGGCAAGTTCACCGGCCGTACCCCAGTAAATATCACGTGCAAACAACATACGGATTTTACCTGAATACTGGCGCAGATAAATACAGATATCACTGTCCGTCACAACAGAAGGCGTATCAGAAAGCTCTAATAACGCATCAGCCACCAGAACTGCATTTCCAGGCAGCTTTTCTGCATTTTTCGCCTTTGCAAACGTAGTTCCCGACTGATGATAGATATATGATCCCGCAAACACAAATATAGCGGAAAATAATATTACAATCCCGGCTTTCGTCCAGTTTTTTTTCCCTTTTTCCACAAAAAAGGCAGGAACTGCCGCACAGGCAGCAATAATAGGGATGATCCAGAGAGTCCGCCAGTATGCGTACTCATTTATCTCATTCCAGACATTGAAAAACTTTGGATTAATAACCACTAAAGTGATCAGGCAGCATGGAATTACAAAAGCTTTTCTTCTTCCTTTCATCAACAACAAAAGCAGAAAAATGGCAGCGGCATATAAAAACAGGAAATGGAAATTCCCTAACGTTTCTCTTATCGAGTTAAACACTTCTCCCATAGCAATCAACCTCTTATACAGAAAAAGACAGAAAAATATCCGATTGCCGGAGCCAGCGAAAGCAGCCAGAAGGGAATTCTGTTCCAGATACGGTATGCAATAATACTATATCCCCCAAAAATGAGACAGATAATACCTCCCAGCGAAATCCCCATGCCTGACATCAGGCATGCTGCAAAACTTGTAAGGATCACCAGGATCCAGTCGCTCTTATTATTTCTCTTATTGATACTAATAAACAAATAAATCAGGAACGGAATAATGATCCCTGCTACAGATGCCTTTCCCTGCCAGATGCGGACCAGAGTAAAAACCGCCTGCGTATATGTCGTACCCGCAAAAAAAAGATTGATCAGTGCCACCGAGAAAAGAAATGTTACCCTGCCATCTGCACTCTCAAACAACTCACTTGCAAGCAGCCAATATGTCCCATACGAAAGTAATAAAGCCACCGGTGCATAAACAGTATGTGCGGCAACAGCAGTGTCCGAATGGATCATTTTAGCCATGACCGCATAGAACACCGGCCACGGAGATGTCACATCCCGTGCGGTATCAAATGTTCCTATCAGCTCCCCTGTGGAAGCACTCCGCGTCATTAAGTCTCCGTACACCAGGGCATCATTCGCTTCTGCCAGCCATCTGGCATCATCCTGATCGATATGCTGCCCCAGAAAATATGTCAGAACCTGAAACAGTATCAGAGCTAACGCAGCCAAAAAGACAATACGTATGACCGGTGAAAGGGAGAAAAACCATTTTCTTATTGACATATTCCTGCTCTTCGGAAAATGCCGAAACCGCCAGCAGCCCAGAACAAACAGCAAAACTGCGGCGATGAGAAAAACCACGAACAGGGGCTGGAATCGCACTCTGCATAGTATCATGGGAACCGCGATAAGCTGCAGAAACGCCCAAAGCACTACCTGACCGCAAATATATGTTTTTAATACTGTCTGGCTGTTCCATTCCTGCCATTCGGATTTATTATTCAAATTGCATCCGACAAAAAAGACCGGTATTTGAATGATCATAAAAAGAAGCATCGGAAAGACACATTGTTTCATTATGGATATCATGTATTCTCTACCTCTTATGATTCTCCTCTAAAACCTCTTTATATGATTTTTCCACATCAATGATCAGCCCGCCGTGCATCGACGGAGCTTCCATCGGAGTCATATAATCTTTTCCGTAATATGCCTCCAATACATCCTTATAATGACCCGGAACCGGATATTCTCTCCCTTCAAAAGGTATGTTTACGCTGTCAGAAAACCATTCCTTTTTCAGATATATTACCTTACTGCTGTCTCTTCGGAACATAATCTTATCAACATACCCGGTATCTTTATACTCTTTGCATATTTCTTCATATTTGGCAAACAGTGCTTTCACATCCTTATAAACAAAACGATACGGAACACAAAGCACATGCTTAACCATCGTTTTTACTTTCCTGTCAGAGAACGGATTGCATAATGTGTTGATTTTTCTATGGATCCTGTTCTTCCTTTTAAACTGTTCAGCAAGTTTTTCCGAATCAGGGGCAATTCCATCCAGCACAAAAATATCCATAAAGATCCCCTGATCAAATTTTACATGCTCTGCTTCGACAGGGATCATGGCACATGTTCCTTTTTTCCGCAATTGCGCATGCCCTCTCGGATAATCTGTATCCGTATAGGCACACTGAAAAAAATATTCTTTCTGAAAGCTTTTTCCCCTGTCCTGAACCAGAATATCATAATCTTTTCTGAGCATGATAAGATCGATATCATCATCCCATGGAATAAAATGCCCGTCCCTTACTGCGCCCAGAAGAGTTCCGCTGTCTAAAAAGTATTTTATATTAAGCTGTTTGCACACCCGGTCAAACTCATCTAATAATTCCAGCTCGACCGCCCATATTTTTTTCATTTCCGGTGTGATCGTATAACCGCCCCGTATTTCTTCTTCAAAAAAAGAGGAAGATACTCTCTCCTGACTGACCATAACCAACTCCTTTTAAATCTTTAATCCAAATAGTAATATGTCATCTCTTCACGGCTATACTTACTCTATTTAAGCAGCAAAACCCATTTTTTTGCACCGGGAATTCTGCTCAGACACCATGCAGTGATCATTGCCAATATCATAGCTGCCGCCACAAATACAAAATACACCAGATTATGCAGAATGCTGTTAAATGAATCTCCGATCGGAGGCGAATATCGCCTTATAAACACATTTACCAGAATATTCATCATGAACAGATGAAGCATATAAATCGAAAACGAATATCGGCTGACAGTATCAAATACTCTGATCATCTGCTTCGGTAATTTTACTGCAACTTTGTTACTGCGGGTCAGCATAATAAATATTCCGGCTGCCAGCAATATTACAACGGCATTTGAATAGCGGGATATGGTTGCTGCTCCTTTTACAATAGTCCTATAATCAAAAATGCAATAAACAGCGATTAACAGACCAAGCCCGGTCAGAATACAGGCAGACGGTATTTTGTCGTACCAACGGTGCTTTATCTCATATCCCAGCACCAGATATACTACCCATACACTGTTTCCCCACACACTCGCACCGAAAATATTAATATTTAAAACACTGTGAATATCCAGGGAGTATCCCGGCCCCTGTTTACTTTGTTGATCTAATCCTCTTCAGATAATTCTTAACTATATCGATCAGCTCATAAATCATATTGTCCTTTTCTATCAGCAATATGGTTCCGTAAATCGATGCCCCGATCATAACCTGAAGCAGCACAACAACGATATGGGACATATTCAATGTTTTTCCAAGTGCAAATACCGCCAGACACATAGGGATCCCGGCAATGATCCGCTTATAACTTAATTCCACGATCTTCTTCCACGTAAGAAATCCGGCGCTCATATTCACATAGATGATTGTGATCACGGATTCAGCCGCTATGGAAGCAGCAGTAGCGCCAATCGCCCCGAATTTCGGAATGAAGATCAGATTCAGGCACAGATTTATTACGGCACCCAAAACAATTACTTTCGCACTTCTTTTTCTCTGTCCGCTCGGCGTATAGTATAGAGACCCCAGGCAATTGCTTGTTCCGATTATTAAGATCAGCGGAACCATGATGGACAGCAGATTGACTACCGGATCATAGTTTGCCCCAAAGAAAAGCGGAACAAATCTGGAGGCTATGCCTAAAATTCCAAAAGCGGCCCCAAATCCCAGTAAATAGACAAAATCGACTGTATGTATTATTTTATGCTTTATCTCATCGATCTTGTCATTTGCAAACAAATAGGATATCCTTGCACCCATCACAGAATTCACAGCCATGAAAACAACAGAATTAACAATTCCGATTATCTTGGTGCCTTCTTCATAGTAGCCATTCTGAAATGCATTTCCGGTAATAACACCTATTAAAGTCTTATCCAGATACGTATAAATAGATGTCGCGATCGTCGGGATGAAATACACCAGCGTTTCTTTAAAATGGCGGGCGAGTTTTATCTCCCTGAAATTGATCTTATCGAGCAGCTTGGGCAGATACAGCCACATTGTTAAATTGCCGAATAATGCCACCGAAGAATTGATCAGGCAATACCTGACTATGTCTTCTTTTCTCCGGACAAGAAGAAACAACAGGGCAATTCCAAGGATTTTTACCATCGAATTGCGGATCACAATGTTTTTGATTTTTTCATAGCCGGTAAAATACCATGAAATATCAAACATCGAGCTCAGCAAAAACGGTGTCAGCGCCAGAAAATATAATCTGTGCTGCGTGGAAGCCAGGATTACTCCTATCCAGACGACCAGGCAGACTCCGGATGTTATGATCGTGAGTATCTCTATTTCCCAAAACAGTTTGCTGGCTTCCTGTCTGTTATCCCGGTGCTGTGCTATTTCTCTTGTGCCATAACTTACAGTTCCCAGCGCGGCAAAAAGCATAAAATAGGTAACAACGGAATACGAATAACTGTAAATACCCACTCCGTCAGGTTCCAGTATACGCGCCACATACGGAGCGGTTATAAATGGCGTTATGATCTTCAGAATCTCATAGAAGATTCTGTACACATAGTTTTTTTTCAGACTTGGCTGCATCTGTCAGAATCCCTTATATAATAAAATAACATTTTTTCCATTCCATATTATTTTCAATAACAATTACCCCCCTAAACAGACTTAAGAAGAATGCTCCATACATTTCAATTTAAGGCTGAAATATTCCCAATCTCTTCTTATGCATTCTCATCACCGTAATAAATATTTTTTTATAAAAAACGCAATTTTTTCTGGTATATCCTAGTTTTCAGACGTTTCTCAATTACTTTAATTGTTAAGGTCACAAAATATACTTAAAACAAGGTATTTTCCTTAAAATCGCAGTTATGAGAAGACAGATAATAAATACTGGAAAAACCCCAAAAATAATATACCAAATTGAATTAGTGACAACCCATTCTATTCGCTGGATATAATATAATACTATAATTTGAATCATATAAATTCCAAAAGTAAGATCTCTTATGCCTAATAAACTAGTCTTATAAATTTTTTCTATAGAACAGGAATACTTTATAAACAAAAAAACCGCTACAGCTGTTACACAATAAGTAAAAGAAAAGCACCCTGCAAAACACCTTGTGATTGCATCATTTTTAAAAGAATGGTAAACACAATCCACTATATTAAATACAAAGCATCCTAATCCTCCCAAATAAATAATAATTCTTTTTATTTTTCTAATATAAAATTTATCAATATAATACCCACAAATAACATAAAACAGAAAGCCAAATGTATCGCTAAACTTAAGATATGAATTATATTCTATTTTCAGGAAAGAAAACAAAGTTGGCATCAATTGCCCAAATACGATATAAAGAAATATTGAATACTTATAAATCTTTCGACGATTATTTTCTTCTATGCTGGAAATAATGGGAATCATTAAATATGATCCAAAAAGCGGGAAGAAAAACCAAAAAATCCCATTGAATTTTGAATTCATTATTCCACTTAGTAAATCTCTAATCCCTTCCCAGTGGTAACTTCCCGTTATCATTCGAAAGCCAGCATAAACGATACTCCAAATCAAAAAAGGAATTACCGTGGATATTACTCTCTTTTTTATGTATGTCTTCGTTGAATATTTTTTTCGATAGTCTATTAAAAGAGCTCCAGTAATCATAGCAAAAATAGGTACACCAGGATTGACCAAAACATGTATCCCTGTTGATATAACCCAAGAGAATGAATGTTCAAAAGAATGCCAAGTCCCATTAACATGATCCCAAAGGACAAGAAAACATGCTGCTATGTTGGCAATATCTATATAACCCTTTCTATTTTCTGCCATATACGAATGCTCCCTATTAAATTACATAACATTCACATTATAGGAAATCAGACTAAATATAAACCCAAATACCCAAATCTGCTTTTAAAAACCAATCTAATCTGATACCATTCGTGCTAATTTAAATATCTACCCCAGAAGAATTCGACGCATTATTTATTTAATGATACATTCTTATGAGTTAATTAAAACACTAATCTAATATTTCAAGCTTGATTCTTTTTACAGAATAACGGAAATGCCATAAACTTTGTTCTTCTCAATACACTTACCAGTTTACTGCCGTATCCCAGCGAATATCCCTCCGGAAATGACTGCTTTATTTCCTGATCAAACTGATACAGTTCTTTCTTCATTTCTTTAGGATTCTCCAGCAGCGTATATGCGTGATATGTGTGATAGGAATAATTCCGTATTGCGGCACTCAGCACTTTCTTTTTCCCGCCCGTATACGCTTTATATGTCGACTCATAAAAAGAAAACATTCTCCTGGCGACGACAAAATAATCTTTGTAGTGCTTACGAACCCCGGTAATACTTACGCTCTGTCCTTCCACACCTAATCTGTAACAATAAATTGGTTCGAAGAACCGCGAAATAGTTGACGCTGATGCCAGTACATAGAAAACATACTCCAAATCTGTGTAAAAACAGTGTTCTGCTATTGGCTGCTGAAAGTTTCTGAGTATCTCTGTGTTCACCGTCACTTCATGCATAAGATAGGTGTCATTAAGTACTGATGCAGCTGATAACTGTATACTGTCCTCTGGTATCTCCTGATGATTGTCGATACATTTGATATCTGATCCTTTTACCTGAATGTAAGGAGTAACCACTATATCCGCTTCTGCTTTTTCAAGATATTCTAAAAAAGCCCCCATGTTTTCACTTGCATACCAGTCATCTCCATCCAGAAGCTTATAATATCTGCCCCTGGCGGCTGCCAGTGACGAATTGATCGTCGACCCATATCCCCCATTTTCTTTGTCAATGACAACTACTGACTCCGGATATTCAGAAGCATACCCGTGTGCCTTCTGACTTGTGTCATCCCTGGATCCGTCATTTACAATAATGATCTCCAGCTTTTGCAACAAGCTGCTGTCCTTTGTCAATGACTCCATCACCTGATCTATGGTTTCGGATATATTATAAGCCGCTACTGAAATACTCAAGATTTTTTCTGACATGGCAACTTGTCCTCAATTCTCCAGATACAACGCTCTGACCTGACTGCACGTGTCTTTTATATCAAAACCGTTCTCTGTCAGGAGCGTCTGGTCGTTTATTGGCTTGTCATTTATATGCTTACAAATAGTTTCTGCCCATACTTTTTCATTTCCCTTTTCAATGGACAGCATGTATACATTTGGGTTTACCGCTGTGCTCTTATCTATTCTGTCAGATATAATACAGGGAACTCCTGCTGCCTGAGCTTCCAGGGCAGCGATCGGAAATCCTTCAAATAGAGAAGGCATCACAAACAGATCCATTGCTTTATAGTAGTCATACGCATTGTTCACATATCCCGTAAAACGTACTCTGTTATCAATGTCGAGCTCACGGGCTGTCTGTTTTATATCTGCGAGCAGACTGCCGTCACCTACCAACATCAGGTAACAGTCTGTTTCTTTTTCAAGTACTTTTTTGAAGCTTTCCAATATAAACCGATGGTTTTTTTCTTCGGAAAATCTGCCGACATGACCAATCACGCGGCTTCCCGAAGGAATCTCAACAGATTTACGGATCTTCCCGCTTATTTCTGCATCCGGTTTGTATTTTCCCAGATCAATACCGTTATTGATCAGCATTACTTTCCCATTTAAGACTGAGTCCGGAAATTTTGACTTTGCCGCATCATTGGAACACGCCAGATATCTTGTCGGATACCGTTTCAGCATCGGGCTGAATACTTTTTTTATCAACCCTGATTTGAAAGATTTTCTGCCGGCGGTATGTGAATGCACTATGATATTTTTAATGCCGCCCCTGCAGGCCGCCTGAGCGATCAACGCAAGTGCAGAGGTGCTTCCGGAGTGGATATGTACGACATCATATTTATGCTGTGAAAAAAAACGATTCAGCGGCCTGATCAGATTATTCCGATTCTTTCCGGGTGTATAACTAAGTCCCAGTTCATATATTGTGCCGCCTCTGCTTTTCAACACGTCCGCATAATACATATTGTTGCATGAATATGGTGTCAGCCAGTCGATCACCAGCCCCTCTGTATCAATATTGGAAATAAGATTAGAGATGAAAGCTTCTTCTCCTCCATGAGAGATTCCTTCACCCATTACTTCCAGGATCCTTCTTTTCTCCATAAACTCCATCCTTTCTGCTTTTCACGGATGCATCCGCTTTTTAGGGCGGTGATCCATATACAGGGCTGTGTTTTCCTCCCCTGAGCAACATGGGTACATATAAAAGAACAGGATTTATATAAAGACTGATCCAGGTATTATTGATGACACTGAAGACTGCAACAATCGTCAGCCAGATAAAAAGGACCTTATTGTTTTCTGACGCGGCATATCTGCACAAAAAGATATAGCAGAACAATGCTATCCCTGTAAATAACAGTCCGTAACCCAATAACGAAAACAAAAAGCCGCTGTCTAAATAAAAATATTCGGCCTCATTGCTTACAGTTTCAATATAATGTCCAAAGAGATTTATGGAATATCTCTCCAATGCCTGGTTTCCAAGTTCTAACCGTTTTGTCAGAATTTTGTTTAATTCGGCATAGAAAGAATTTGTCGGATCATAGGAAACATTGATCCACATTGTAATCCCAAAAAGCACGGGGAAAATAAGCGTACTCAGAGCAACAAACCATTTTTTGCTCAGCGTGCCCAGATCAAACTTAACCAGCAGCACATATAATACCAGCGCTGCTAAGACCAGATAATACGACAGTCTTAACGTACTCAGTTTATACAGGATCTGATTTACTGCTAAAAGTATAAGCAGCTCGATCCATGAAGCTTTCTTTTTTTTCAGCGACTTAAGATAGAAAAACTCTAAAATCAAAAACAAAAACGTAAACGGGACAACATTATAATACCCAAATCCAAAAGCATGGGCTGTCAATCCGCTGCCGCGTGAAAAGGTTCTCTTCGGAACGATCCCGGCTATATCCGCACCAAATGTCAGAATGATCATTAAACAGCATGTGAAAAAACAAGTTTTCACGATCCGCTTAAAGTTAGTCAGATCGGCCGCGCACATCAATGCGGCATACATCATCATCTGCGGTTTTTTGCTGGAAACAGCAGCAACAGAGAACAGTATGATCACTGCCAGACGAAACAAAAAATTATACCGGGAAACCTTTAATGTAAGCACAACAGTGATATACATAATAATAGTCAGCAATAGAAATACTGCCCACAACACCCTTGGTTTATTATATATATCCCCAAATACAAACATGGAAGCAATGCTGATAAAATAGCATAACAGAAAAATTGCTTCACCCTTGCCAAGTTTCAAACTTCATGCCTCCCCGTTATCCTCTGCCTGTTCAGGTAGTCTCCGATAACTCACATGCCTCTTCATCAGGAAATTCCACATCAGGCGCAAACTTCTTCCCGTTCTTTGTTCCCTGTGCGATTATCTGAAGCTTCCTTCGCTTATTATCAGCTCTGAATAACACTCTCAATCTATGCACTATATTACGTACTGCCAGATAAATACTGCCTTCCATTCCATCCTGCCTGTATAACACCACATCATTGCGATACATATAATTGAATCGTTCGATACGATCTGCAGGGGCGGTGATAATATCAGCTCCAACATTGCTGTCGCACCAATGATTTACTACACTCGAAGGCTCATAATAACAGGGTTTGGTTTTGGATATCCGCCGCGTATATTCCCAATCGTCAGCCCATATAAAAAATTCTTTATACGGAAGTCCGACTTTTCTTACTGTATCTGCCCTCAGAAAAAGAGAGACAAACGACGCATATTGAATCGATTTCTCATGGTCAAACTCTCTCATTCTTTTCCATTTTGTTTCTTTCTGAATATTCATAGTGCATATGGATTCATCTTTCCAAAGTACTTTACTGGAAAGAAATCCATACCGTTCACCATATTCACTGTCTTTTTTTCTCAGTTCCTCAAGAGCCGTTGCTGTAGGCATGGTATCATCATCAAGGATCCATAGTGTGCCGTATCCCAATTCTACGGCAAGTTTGATCCCAAAGTGAAACCCGCCGGCTCCGCCCAGATTTGCCCCTGTATTATAATATTTGATCAGCGATTTTGTTACATACCCGTCTATCGCTTCTCTTGTCCCATCCGTGCTTGCATTATCTATGACTAAAACGTCGAGATATTCCTTCTGAGTCTGAGCTAAAAGGGACTCGAGGTTTTTCTGAAGCAATGCTTTTCGATTGTATGTTACAACGATGGCCGCTGTTTTATTTCTCATATCTGTATTCATCTGCAGCAATCCTATTCTCAGAAACTACCACTATATCTTTTGCGCAAATATTTAGCTTTCAAAAAAGCCATACCTTTTTTCCGCCAGTTAATCTTCTCCATATGGATAACCGGGATTTCCTTTACATCACCGGCCTGCAGAGTGCCATGCTGTATCTCCTTGTTCAGCCACACATTAAATATGATTTCCGATACCCTGCCGTAATATCTGGCCTGGAACGGGCTCAGTCCTTCTTCGCCGATCCGCTGCTTAAGTTCAAATAAAATATCAAAAAGCCATGTGCAGTACGCATCAAACAATTGTCTGTCCATGATCATCATATTGAACATGTAACCCCAGCGCTGCCTGACTGTCCTGTCAAAGCTCTCCAGGTATTCCGGATATCTTTCTTTTATGATTTTTCTCGTCTCATCAAGCTGGGAACTGTAATGTGTATGCGCATAATGGCTGTACAAAGTTTCAATATAATAGCGCCGTTTTCCCGGCACAAAAACCTTGATCCTGCCGAGATCATTTTCTATTTCACTCTCTTTAAGCACTGCATCCCAGACTTCTTTCGCATGCGGGCGGAAACTGAAATGTCTGCGGTAATGAGCAAGTCCGATATACTCTGCATCCAGGTTTTTCCACGCCCAGTACAGTCCCGTCAGTTCACAGAAATAGGGATTGAGCTCAGAAATATTATCGCCCTCGTCATCGCGTTGATAACCTATACTTTCCTTTCCTGCTGCCCCTACGTGCAGCGGCAGATACATTTCATCCTCCGGCATCCGGTATATTTTATGTGCCGCAATAATGATCTGTACGCGTTTCTCAGACATCTGCTGTTCCCTTTCCACCCGATTGTGCGTTCGCTCTTTCAGATCAGCGTTTTACATTTCTCCAGCGCCGCCGCGATCACCTGGTCCATATCATAGTATTTATATGCTCCCAGCCGTCCGCCGAAGATCACTTTATCTTCCTTCCGGGCCAGTTCTTCATACCTTCCGTACAGCTCACTGTTTTTCTCATCATTAACCGGATAATACGGTTCGTCGCCCGGTTTCCACTCGCTGCTGTATTCGCGGCTGATCACAGTTTTTTCCAGATCATTGCCTTCTTCATCTTTCCCGAATTCGAACCACTTGTGCTCTATGATCCGCGTCCACGGTGTCTCTGCATCCGTATAATTGACGGCAGCATTGCCCTGGAAATTGGGAATGTCCAGAAGTTCATTTTCAAACCTGACACTTCTGTATTCCAGATTTCCCAGTTTGTACTCGTAATACGCATCAATGGGACCTGTGTAGATCACATGTTCAGCCTGTGTATTCCAGTTCTCTTTATCCTCCAGATAGTCAATACCGGTACGCACCTCAATGCCGTCAAGCATGTTTTCGACCAGTTTTGTATACCCGCCAACCGGGATGCCCTGATAAAGGGCATTGAAATAATTGTTGTCAAAAGTCAGCCTCACCGGCAGTCGTTTGATAATAAAGGCGGGTAGATCTTTGCATTTCCTGCCCCATTGTTTTTCGGTATATCCCTTGACCAGCTTCTCATATACATCCCGCCCGATCAGGCTGATGGCCTGCTCTTCCAGATTCTGCGGTTCACCTTTGATTTCTTTACGCTGCTCTTCAATCTTTGCTGCCGCCTCCTGGGGCGTCACAACACCCCACATCTTGTTGAACGTGTACATGTTGAACGGCAGACTGTAGAGTTCTCCCTTATAATTAGCTACCGGGCTGTTGGTGAAACGATTGAATACAGCAAACCGATTCACGTATGTCCATACCTGTGTATCGTTTGTGTGGAAGATATGCGCGCCATATTTATGCACATTGATGCCTTCTACCTTCTCCGTATAGACATTGCCCGCAATATGCGGCCTCTTCTCGATCACAAGAACTTTCTTTCCCGCATCAGCAAGTTCTCTTGCACAGACAGAACCGAACAAACCTGCTCCGACAATCAGATAATCGTACACTTTCGTTCCTCCTTTTCACATAGCTCCACGCCCGGTGAACACGATCCCTATCGTCTTGAACAGGATTTTTGCATCCAGCCCGAAACTCCAGTTCGTGATATATTTCGTATCCAGTTTCACGACTTCTTCAAAATCCGTGATCTCGCTCCTGCCGCTGACCTGCCACATACCGGTGATGCCGGGTTTACACGCAAGACGTGCCCGGTGATGAAATTCGTATTTTTCCCACTCATCCAGCGTCGGCGGGCGTGTTCCGACAAGGCTCATCTGTCCGCGCAGTACATTAAAAAACTGAGGAAATTCATCCAGGCTTGTCTTGCGGATGAATTCGCCGATGCCTGTCTTTTTTGTGCCGTCCGGCAGGATCTCATTGCCGATGATGCGCGGATCGAAGTCCATCTTGAACATCATGCCGTCCGCAATGCGGTTGTCTTTCAGCAGTTCTTTTTTACGCTCCTCCGCGTCCATATACATAGAGCGCAGCTTATATATCTCGAAATGCTTGCCGTTCTGGCCGATGCGGGTCTGCTTAAACAGAATCGGACCGGGACTTTTCCTTTTGATCATCGGACCCACAATGGCCATGATGAGAAGTGCAAACACACTGCCGATCAGTCCCCCCACGATATCCATGGTCCGTTTGATGAGCAGCTGCGTGGGACTGGCATAATTAATAGACGTCGTGATAACCGTTGTACCGCCGATCTTTTCCACAAACTGCTTGACATGATCTCTGCCGATGGCTTTGACATGGTAATGCACCGGAATCGCCATGGTGTGGCAGTCTTCCATCAGCTTCATCACACGGGGATCGGTTGACGGACAGTCTATATAAACCGAATCGATCCATTTCTGACTGATGTGTCTGGCAGCCTCTTCCAGTGTGCTGACGACAGGAACACCAAGGATTTCTTTTCTGTCTCCTTCGTCCAGTACAGCCCCGACGATCTCATATCCCTCAACATCATTGGCCTGAAGCCGTCCCAGTGTCTCTTCTGCTGTTTCTGCCTTAAGAACGGTGAGCATTGTCCCGCGTTTTCCGATCGGAACTCCGTTTTTCCTCACAAAGGCCTTCCAGAGCATACGGAGCGTAAACCCAATGCCGATATGCAGAATGCAGGTAATGAACAGGACAATTCGGGAATAGGTCTCACCTTCCTGCAGAGCGAACATATATGTTGCTGCAAGAGCCAGAATGATCACACAGTGCCGTATCGTAATCAGAAATTCCGAAGTATTGCTCCGCTTGAGCACATTGTGCATCGTATTCAGCAAAACAAGTACAAGAACATCGATCAGCATCAGAACAATGCCGAGATTGCGATAAGTAGGCATGGAATACGCCCATCTTCCGAGACGTATCCATGTCCCCAGGACAAAAGCAATCTGAAGACTGATCAACTCCAGAATAAAAAAATCCAGATGCTTCAGCCACCCCTGCGCATTTCGTTTATACATGCTTCCCCTCTTGCGTTTTTCCGTACACTGCGCCTACCCTGAGCACAGTTCCCGAAAAAATGCCATGTCATACACGATTTCAAGATCTACAGATAGTTATCTTAGTATTATACCATTAATTCCATACTCAATCAACTTGCCTGCTTCGGTGCACTTCTCCCGTGCGCCTCCGCAGGCAAATCTGATATTAGCGTTATGCTGTTTCCCCGATTTCTCTCAGATACCTCTCCAGTGCATCCTTCCAGTCCGGCAGCAGTTCAAATCCTGTTACTGTCAGCTTGCTTTTATCAAGCCTGCTGTTGTAGGGACGTGCCGCTCTGGAAAGTCCGTATTCTTCCGTAGTGACCGGGATGACTTTCGTGGCGAGGCCTGCCTGACGGTAGATTTCTTTTGTGAAATCGTACCAGGAAATGTAGCCGCCCTCATTGGTCGCATGGTAGTAGCCGTATTCCTCGGTCAGTATCATGTCCGTCAGCAGCCTGGCCAGATCGTACGTATAGGTCGGTGTTCCGATCTGATCATTGACCACGCGGACTTCGTCATGTGTTTTTCCGACGTTCAGCATGGTCTTTATAAAATTCTTACCGTTTTTACCGAACACCCAGGCGATCCGGACAATAAAATGTGCGTCCAGATTGCCGATCACGGCAAATTCGCCGTCCAGCTTGCTCTGCCCGTAAACATTAAGCGGAGCAAAGTCCTCGCAGTCCGGTTCCCAGGGTTCTTCACCCTGCCCGTCAAAAACATAATCCGTGCTGAGATACAGCATCTTGGCTCCCAGATCATCGCATGCCTCGGCGATATATTCCGTGCCGGCCACATTGATGGCCCGGACTTTTTCGAGATTTTCCGGCTCTTCCGCCGCGTCGACGGCAGTCCATGCCGCACAGTGTATCACAGCATCCGGGCGGATCTCCCCGAGCAGGCTGTGTACCGCCTTCTGATCGGTGATGTCGAGCTGCCGGTAGTCCATCTCCGTCACCGGAGAGCCGTCCGCCTCGCCGGCATATGTTTCGGTGATATCACTGCCAATCCCTTCCAGACCGCGCCTTGCCAGTTCATTCATTACATCGTGTCCGAGCTGGCCATTCACACCGGTCACAAACACGCGCCTCGTCATACGGTTATCAGATCCAGGGTCACTGTCATTCATGTTGTATTTCTCCTTATCTTTTGATTACTTCTCTCGTGATCTCCGCGCGCCATTTCAGCATCTGCGTCAGCTTCGCATGAGTCTGTTCCGTCGCATTACTGTCATGCCTGCGGTATTGTATCAGCGGAACATGCAGCAGCCTGACAGTTTCGTGTTTTTCTGCCATCAGGCCGATCCACTGATCATGCATCGGCAGGTTTTCCGGAAATGGCAGGATGTGCTGCATCAGTTCTCTGCGAAATGCCATGCAGCATCCAATATACGAGTTTTTCCGGATATTGGCAAGTACGCCTTTCCGGCTTTTCCGCCAGTTCATAAAAGAAGGGGAAATTTCCATCAGGCCTGCATCGACGATCTGTGCATCATGCAGCACCAGCGTACTGTGTGCCAGTGCCCTGCTGACCTTCTCCACTTTGTCCGGCATCCATACATCGTCCTGATCGGCAAGAAAGATCATCTGTCCGCCGCAGTTCTGCAGGGCATTTTCCACATTGCGGATCACGCCTTGCCCCGGTCCTTCCAGCACCCGGACCCGCGGATCTTTCGCCGCATATTCGAACAGGATCTCAAATGTCCTGTCCTGTGAGGGATCAACGGAGACAACGACCTCATCATTTTCTCCCAGCTGGGACAGGATCGATTCCATCTGTTCCGGCAGATATGCCTCTCCATTGCAGGCTGCCATGGCTACAGAGATTTCAGCTGCATTGTCCGGATCCGCATTTCCTTTTCCTTCAGGTGTTCCCTTTTCCCCGGATCCTGATCCGCACAGTACCGGCGCAAGTGTCTTCTCCAGAGTGTTCAGGAATTGTTCTTCCGTGAATTTTTCTTCATACAGCCGGCGCGCATCCGATCCGGCCAGCGGATCGTCCGCCATGGCCAGAATCCGCGGGATCACGCTTTCCATATTTTCCCGCGGGATATTGATGCCGGCGTCATATTCTTCTACCAGACTCTTTGTGTCACCGGCAATATTGTTCAGAAGCGGGAGTCCGTACGCCAGATAATCCAGCGATTTCATTGTGAGGCCGACCCTCACCTGCGGCACCATCATATTCAGGCCGAAGGAACAGCGGCGGAAGACCTCTGCCTTCTCTTCTTCATCAAAAACAGCTCCATAATCTTCACTCTGCACACCGGCTTCATCGAGTGCCTTAAGAAAAGCTTCTTTTCGCTTTCCATATCCGATCACATCCACTATGACAGGTTTTTCCTTCTGCAGAAGCCGCAGCAGCTGCGATATTGCTTCTATATCGATGATGTTATTGATCGCCCCGATGTAGGCTATGTGCAGGCAGCCGTCATTCCCGGCGTCGGAACAGGCGGTATCGCCGGTCTCCGCGCCCGATCCGTCTTTATTGCCCCGTGTGTGTTCTTCCATGAACCAGTACAGCGTATGCGTTCTTTCCTGTGGGAGCTTCAGAAGTTCCTGATACAGTGCACATTCCGTAAAAATCACATCGGCGCAGGTGATATGCCTGTCGCGCAGCTGTTTCCAGGCATATACCGGAAGAAGTCTGTCCACATGCGGCAGCGGCAGTGATTCCGGCCATAGATCGATGATATCAAATACGATCTTTGCCCCGGTCCTTTTTTTCAGTCTTCCTGCCGCCGGAACAAACGAATTGGCCGGAATCATAAAATACAGCAGATCTGCCTGTCTGTCAGCCAGATACTTCTCTACCTCCGCGGCAAACCCCCGGATCGACCGGATGCGATTCGGAGAGAGGTTTCCCGTGTATGGTGCCATGTGCAGATACACGTGATCCGGTTTCCGGCGGTCTATATTCTTCAGCTCTCTATGATCAAAATCCGCAAATATCCAGGTCACTTCCGCGCCCTGTTCTTTCATCCAGTTTCCGACCGCCTCCGCCCGGGTTTCATAGGTGGAGGAGTGTGTGATCACATAGGCCTTCATACTATATCCTCCTCCTTCTGCTTCTGTTTCTCCCGGATACTCTGGTTGATCTCCCGGCTCTTTGCATCGGAAAACGCTTCCGTCCTCTCCGGCTGGAACATCGTGCGGATCGTCAGCAGAGCAATCTTGAAATCCTGCAGAGTAGACTGATTCTCGATATACATCAGATCCAGCAGGAGCTTGTCCTCGGCCGACGTATTATATTTTCCGAAAACCTGGGCATACCCTGTCAGACCCGCCTTAACGACCATGCGGAACCGCCACTCGGGAAGTTTCTGCATATAGTGTTCAACCATATCCACACTCTCCGGTCTCGGCCCGACAAAGCTCATCTCGCCGCGCAGTACATTGAAAAACTGCGGGATCTCATCGATCCGGTACTTCCGGATGACACGCCCTACTTTTGTAACACGCGGGTCATTGGCTGTCGAAGGCGTCGTTCCGTTCTTTTCCGCATCTTTGACCATGCTGCGGAATTTGAAAATAGAAAACACTTCTTTATCTTTAGTATACCGCTTCTGGCGGAAGAGCACAGGTCTGCCGTCTTCGACCAGGATACAGATCGCCGTGACCAGCATGACAGGCGACAGGAGAACAATAAAAAGAATGGAAAAAATGACGTCCATAAGACGTTTTACCAACTGCTTGCGCCTGCTGTTGTACACATACTCATACTTCATCAGGGGCGTATCCAGCAGGTGTTTAGGTTCACATCCGGAAAGCAGAACGTCATCAAGCTGCGGAGTGAAATAAAAGTTTTTTCTGAGATCAAGACAGGTCTTCATGAACCGCAGCCGGTTTTCAGGAGTTGTGTCGTACAGGATCACGGTACTGCATTTATCTGCACGTTCCAGAAACGTATCGCGGTCGATAGATTCCACGGCAATGAACTCCGTGTGGAACAGATGTCTGTACTTTTCCAGCAGACGTTCCTCGAAATCCATTGTTTCTTTAAGTGTATGTATTTTCCCGTAGATGATCATAGTGCTCTGCGGTTCCACATGCACCATAAAATACCGCTTGGCAGCCGTCACAATAACAATCGTACCGAGCAGCTGCAGGATCACGATAACAAGGCCGGGAAGAAAACTGACATATTGATTGTAGATCAGGATACTTTCCACATACAGGAACAGATCGCCCGCAGCAAAGGAGATGAACTGTGAAAACACGATCTCCCCTATGTTGGTGGAAGCGATCCGGAAGGCTTTATACACGCTGCAGATAGCGGTATAAACGATAAAGAATGTCAGGACACTGAAAAGACCGCCTGGGATCTTGTACGTGTCAAACACATATTTGTTGTAATAGTAGAACCAGATAAACGCAAACAGGCCGGTATTCCACAATCGCAGGATTGCCCGGGCGGTATGCGTTACACGTTTGTCTTCCATAGTAATGGCAAGGCAGGCGCGGCTGTGCGCCTCAGGCTCCTCCTTCAGATGGATTTGGGGCTGCCGGCACATCCTGTACAGCCGGCGCTTCTGCGGCAGGGGCTGGTACTTCCGCGGCAGGTGCTGTATCAGCAGCACCTGCTCCTGTATCGGCCGGAGCCGTATCTGCTGCAGCATCTCCTGCAGTACCGCTGCTATCGGCAGGTACAGCCTGACCGCTGTCAGTTCCTCCTGCATTCGGGTCAGGATTGCCGCCAGCATCTGCAGGGACAGGATCGGAACCTCCGTCAGCCGGTCCGGTAACATCGCCTTCGTCAATCAATATATTCTGACCGGTATCTGACTCTGTACCTCCGGCCGGTGTCTGACCGCCGTTTCCGGTATAGTCCGCGGTCCCCGTATTTGCCGCGGCCGGAACAGGTGCCTGCTGTACGATCCCGCCGTTGTTGCTGCTGTAGTCGTAGTCGTTCACGGTATTTGGGATCGGTGTATCACTTTGTGTACTGTTTTTACTGCTCTTATTCTTTCTTTTTGAGGAAGATGTTTTCGTTCCTGTCTTGTCATCCGGGTCTTTTTCCGACTCTGCGCCTTCTTCGTCTTCCTCGTCCTTGATCTCCGGTTCAACACCTTTGCCGTAAAGATATTCTTTCAGCAGTTCACTGTTCTTGACCAGATCAGGTACCAGAACGGACATACCATTGATGTTTTCACTGGAATAATACCCGTCCACCGGAATCCGGTAGCTTTCAAAATCTGTAATGCCGGCTTCAGAGATAGTCTTCACATAACTGAGCAGCTCTTTGCCCGACAGATCGGTGGATATATACGGCAGAATGCTGTCGGCAACAGAAAGCTGTTTTGCCGTGCTGCTGGAACTGATTTTGTTAAATGCCGCCATGATGACACGGCGCTGCCGGTCTGTCCGTTCCCAGTCGGAATTGCCCACGTGACGGATCCTGGCAAAAGAGAGTGCCTGCGCGGGTGTCAGGGTATTCATGCCCTCCTGCAGATTCCATGTGCCGTCATTTCCGTAATCGCCCTGGTCTTCCCAGCCGCCGGTACTGATATAGCCGGCTTCCTCTCCGCTCAGTTCAATGTCAATGCCGCCGATCACATCCATGGCATTGACAAAGCCTTCAAAGTCCACTTCGATGTTGCCGTCGATCGGAACACCGAAATCCTGCTCGATCACTTCATCGAGCAGTTCCATACCGCCGAACGCATAGGCGGCGTTGATACGGTTGTTGCTGTATCCCGGGATTGGGACATACATATCACGCATCAGCGAAGCCAGCGTGACCTTGTTCGTATGCGTATTGATACTGCAGATGATCATGGTATCTGACCGCTGCCGCTCTTCACCTTCACGGGCATCCTGCCCGATCAGCAGGATATTCTTGATCTCGTCGGCTTTCATCATGTCGATACTGTCGACATCGAACAATTCTTCTACTTCTTCCTGCTCGATCGTATCCGGTTCATCGGTGTTGACTTCAAACGTCTCTTCCGACCGCGGGATCCTTTCCTGCGGTGCAGTGGCAGTGACTTTATTGATCCGGCTGTACAGCCTTCCCACATAACAGGCTATCCCGATCAGGACAGCGGCGGCAACAATAGCAACAATGATCAGAACGGTTTTGATACGTTTCCCGGGCTTCAAAAAAAGGACCTCTCTTTATCAGGATATAAATAACTAATAGATTATAGCATCATATTTGAATTGTGTCAAAATTGTCGGAAAACAAGTTTTGCGGCTTTCCCGCGGATCCGCTGCAGTGCATTATCTATGGACTTTGGCGGCCGTTCCATATGTGCGGCGATCTGCAGATAATCATAGCCTTCCAGATACAGTTCAAGCACTTTTTTCTCCATAGGAGAAAGAATTCCGAATATTTCATTTCTCAATTCACGCGCATTCTCAAGATCTATCACGACCGTCTCAGCGCTTTCCGTAACGCCAAGCAGAGAGGCATCCTGTTGTTCTTCAATCTCTGTCATGGACACAGAATGATTCAATGCCTGATGTTTCTGCCGCTGTGCGGCAGCGACCGCATTGTAGATCTGACGGTTCACCAGGAGATTCGCATAGGTGCCGAACGATGCTTCCCTTTCCGGATCATAATTCCGCACTGCTTTGAACAGCCCCAGCATCCCCTCCTGAAGCAGGTCATCACGGTCTCCGCCCGCCAGAAACAGTTCCCGCGCACGGGCGCGCACCAGCGGTTTGTATTTTTCCAGCAGCAGCACTTCGGCCGCTGCATCACCCTGCTGCGCCCGGACAGCAAGCTGCTCGTCTGTTGTATTCGTATTTTCCATTTCAGATTTATATAACTTATCTGTCACTGTACTGTCGTTTTATCCGGAATTTTTATTTTGAACTTCTCTGCCGCATGACTTCCCACGCAAGGATGCCTGCCGCTACAGAGGCGTTGAGGGAATCGATATCGCCTTTCATGGGAATCGAAACTGCAAGGTCACATTTTTCCCTGATCAGGCGGCTGACACCTTCTCCTTCGCTCCCGATCACAAGTCCGAGCGGTCCTGTCAGGTCCGCCTTATACAT
>CACZSZ010000085.1 GCA_902783945.1 uncultured Lachnospiraceae bacterium | reverse complement strand
ATTTTTGACGATGAGCAGGGGAAGACCAATCTGTCTCTGGAGACAGTCGGGGGAAGTCTTCTGCTGATCTCTCAGTTTACACTGTACGCCGACTGTAAAAAAGGGAACAGGCCCAGTTTTTTCAAAGCCGGGGATCCCGTAAAGGCAGAAAAATTATATGAATATATCATAGAGAAGTGCAGAGAGACCGTTCCCGTCGTAGAAAGAGGGCGTTTTGGCGCAGTCATGCATGTTGGACTGGTCAATGACGGGCCGTTTACGATCGTGCTGGATTCGGAGACATTGTAACGGGGGCAGATATGAATAACACAGAAAAACCAACAGTAGTCTTTGATCTTGATGATACTCTGCATATGCGGGCGGAGCCGTTTTCAAATGCCGTAAAGGAACTGTACAGTATCACGGATGCGGAACAGATCAGGAACATGTTCACAGATTTCCGCGCGATCGGCGTGGCATATTTTCATCAGTGGGATGCCGGAACGATCTCCGAACAGGAGATGTACATCCGCCGCACGATCGACACCTTTGCTCTGTACGGATATACGGTATCTGAGGAAGAATCGCTGGTTTTCCATCAGACATATGAAAAATATCTGCAGCAGATCAGACCTGCGGAAGGGATCGGGGAAGCACTCCAGGCTGCGTCGGATGCAGGGATCCGGCTGGGGATCCTGACAAACGGGTCACCGATACGGCAGCGGAACAAGATCAGAGCCCTAGGGCTGACGCGCTGGATCCCGGAAGAGATGATCGCCGTTTCTCTGGAACTGGGTGTGCACAAACCGGATCCGGACGTGTTTGTCCGGTACAGAGAAAAAGTGGAGAACAGATCTGAAACAGCACAGAGTGCAGAAAATGCCTGGTGGTATGTGGGCGATCTGTACGAAAATGATATAGAGCCGGCTGCAAAAGCGGGGTGGCATACGATCTGGATGGTCCACGATGAGGAGGATAAAACGATACAGAGAGAGCTGGAGCCGGATCATATTGTGCGGAGCGGAAAGGAACTGGAAAAGGTGCTGCTGGATATTGCAGGCCGGAATACAGAGCCCGCATTATGACGGCAGTGGTTCACGGAAAGACCTGTAAAAGAAGATGGAGTCATCATAAGACGGCGGTACGTTAAACAGGAGACTGACATGAGTGAAATATTGCTGATCGGACTGGATTTGGGGACACAGGGCGTGAGGGCCATGCTGGCTGACACGAAAGGCGCTGTTCTGGCGGCAGCATCCCGGCGGTATGCACGGATCAATGCGGCAGAGAGTGGAAATGAAAACAGCGGACAGTCTGTGAAGGAATGGAAAGAACAGGATGCGGAGGACTGGAAAGAAGCAGCTGTGCAGGTGCTGGCGGATCTGTCTTATCAGGAGCGGGAGCGCCTGCAGAATGCGCAGGTATTTCTTTCGGTGGACGGTACCAGCGGAACGATCCTGCCGATAGACAGGGAAAAACGACCGCTCCGGACGGCACTGATGTATAATGACAGCCGTTCCGCCGATGTTGTGCCGGAAGTGCGCCGGGCAGCGAAAGAACTGGAAGAACGGCTCGGATATCAGATCGGTTCTTCTTTTGCGCTTCCGAAGATCCTCTGGATACGGGAGAACCAGCCGGAGCTTTTCGAGCAGACGAAAGCCTTTGTTCACCAGACGGATTATATCGTGGGGTGTCTGTGCGGAGAATACCAGGTCAGCGATTATTCAAATGCACTTAAAACAGGGTATGATCTGCAAAATGAGATCTGGGACGAAGACATGATACATTCTTTATCCCTGGATCGTACGCTGTTTCCTGAAGTAGTGGCTCCCGGGAAGGAAATCGGAGGAATTCTTCCGCAAATGGCAGAAATCACAGGTCTTCCGCAGAACACAAGGATCGTCTCGGGTGCCACAGACGGCTATGCGGCCTGTATTGCATCCGGTGTTGTCCGACCGGGGCAGTACAATTCAACATTGGGGACAACACTGGTTCTGAAAGGGGTCACAAAGGAATTTATCCGGGATCCGGAGGGACGGGTCTACTGTCATAAGCACCCGGAAGGATACTGGTATCCGGGCGGGGCAGGCAATGTCGGAGGACTGTGCCTGAACACGTGGTTTGATGAAAACAGGTTTGAAGAATATAATGCCCAGGTGCCGTCTGTTGTGCCGACCGGGAACGTGATCTATCCGCTGCTGACAAAGGGAGAACGTTTCCCCTTTGTACGTCCGGAGGCAGAAGGGTTTTCGGAACTTGTCAGAGAAGATGCGGTCAGCCGGTATGCAGGCACGATGGAGGGCGTCGCCTATACGGAGAGATTGTGCTATGATACACTGGCTTCACTGGGATGTGAGATCGGCGATGAGATTACGATCACGGGCGGAGCGGTAAAGGCGCCTGTGTGGTCACAGATCCGCGCAGATGTGATGGGGAAGAAAATGGTTGAGCCGGCGGTCGCGGAGACCGCGTTCGGAGGTATCCTTTTTGCCTGTTCAGCCGCTTTGTCCTGCACGGTCATAGAGGCGGCAGAAAGAATGGTCAGGACAGCGCGGGTTTTCGAACCGGATCCTGTCAGACACAGAGAGTACCAGGAATTATATGCTGAATTCTGCGGACAGTGCCGCACAAGAGGGTATATTGCCTGATGAGATTGTGTATCATACGGGACAGCAATGGCAAAGCAGTTACAGGAGAAAAGAGAAGGCATGAGCATTTTTAAAGACTGTGATATTCGCGGGGTATACGGTGAAGATTTTACAGAGCGGGAAGCAGACGCGATCGGAGCGGCTGTTGCAGAACTGCTGCAGGGCAGAAGCATCGTTGTCAGCGGCGATTTCCGTACGCATACACCGCCTCTGAAAGAAGCTTTTACAAAGGCGCTGCTGGCAGGAGGTGTCGAAGTGTGGGATATCGGGCAGGCCTCCACTCCGCAGCTGTATTTTTCCAAACGGTATCTGCATACCTACGCCAGTGCCCAGATCACGGCTTCTCACAATCCCCCAAAGTATAATGGAATGAAGCTGATGTTCGGCGACATGCCGATCCGTCCTGAGGATATTGAACAGATCGGTGAGCGGGCATTACAGATTCTGAGTGGGGATGAAAAAAGCCGGGAGTCTGATGATGCAAATAGAAGTGGTGGAGATAAGGGGAATAATGGCGTTTTATGCACACTTTGTGGGGAAAGGGGCGAAAATCCTGGGAAATACCACAAAACAGACACAACAGAAGCATATGAGACTATGCTTCTTGCACGTCTGCGGCCTGTCAGCAGAAACCTGCATATCGTGATCGATGCAGGAAACGGAGCTATGAGCGAGATCGCGCCGCGTGTCGCTCGGAAGGCCGGTATTCAGGTCACGCCGCTGTTCTGTGAATATGACGGTGCGTTTCCCAACAGGGATCCCAATCCTGCTGTATTGTCTCATATAACGGCTCTATGCGATAAGGTGAAGGAAGTAAATGCGGATCTGGGGATAGCATTTGACGGAGACGGTGACCGCGCAATTTTTGTGGACTCCAATGGGATCCCGCTGATCGCGGAAGAGGCCATGGTCATTTTTACAGATGCGCTTGCAGGACCCGGGGACAGTGTTGTATATGATCTGAAATGCAGTTCGATCCTGAAGCAGGCGGTTCTTCGCTGTGGGTCAGAACCGGTTATGGAGCGCTCCGGACATGCCTTCATACGCCGCAATTTTATGCAGCGGAACAGTGTATTTGCCGGGGAAGTCAGCGGTCATTATTTTTTCAGAGAGCTGGAAGGAGACGACGGCCTGTACGCTATGATGGTCATGCTGGACATCATGGAAGAAACCGGTAAGAGTCTCCGCGGACTGCTGAGAAATGTACAATATACAGCTATCACACCGGACATCCGGATCCGTGCAGACCAGGAAGAGATTGAAGAAGTCATGCGGCGGATGGAAAACTGGACCGGCGAAGCGGGTGTGCATCCCGTATATATTGACGGTATCCGCCTGGAATTTCCGGATGACAGCTGGCTGCTGCTGCGCCGTTCCATCACGGAACCGGCATTCACCGTACGGCTGGAAGCACCGGATGAAGAAAAACTCCGGACACTCCGGAAGGAGGCAGAAAAGAGACTGGAAATACAACTGGTTTGAACAAGATTTGAGAATAAAAAACAGGTATATTGCGAACACAGCACAAAAGCAGAAAGGATATTAATATGGCATTCAATCCCATGGCACTTATGAAAATGAAAGAACGCTTGAAACTTTTCAGAGAGGATCATCCGAAGGTGGGCCCCTTTTTCAAAGTTTTGCATGATGAAGCTTTGCAGGAAGGAACAATTCTGGAGCTGAAGGCTACAACACCGGATGGCAAAGAGTATGTATCGAACATTCGGCTGAACGCCAATGACCTTGAAACACTCCGCATGATCATCAGATAAGAGACCATAGAAGAGTCCTATTTGTCTTTTTAATCAGAAGATGGAACCAGCCCCCTGAACTGAAGCTTCAGCAGCTTTGTGTTCAGGGGGTTGTTTTTTGTCTCGAAAGTCATAATAAGCCTGTCACCGGGCAATATATCGTGACGAATGTACAGATGGATCCTGGATACAGCGGCATTTGCATATTCCGGATCGTCCATCATTCCGAAATGTTCCGCGAACAGAGTTTTCCTTGTTGGCACATGAAGAATAGTGAAATCCGGATGTATGGTTATAGATCTCAGACGGAGCGGCATTTCATAATGATACGGGATATTCAGATCTGTAAGCGTATCTGCTATGAGGATTTCTGATTTTGACCGCACACGCTCCCCGCGTGATGTGTAATGTTCCGGGGCATTTTCTGCAAATCCTTTTGGGGTGAATTTCTGGTTTTTCCATTGGTGAATGAATTCTTCATCAGGAAGATAGATAGGTGTGACCAGTTTCTGTCTGTGTTGTGACATGCGGGAATAGATCTCTTCTGCGCAGGCCTTGGAATCCTGTTTTTGCAGGCACAGAAGATGCTGCAATTCTCTTTGAGCAGCATGCAATGTTTTAATATCGTAATTCTTTTGAGCAAGTGCTGTTATCAGTTCTTTTTCTTTTGATGAAAGGTATGTCCCGTCAGTATTTCCATCAGAAAGGCATAAATAATATTGCGCTTGAGGACGATGGATACTGCTGCTGATACGGAGACTTCCCTGAGGAGCTTCCTGCAAAGCAGTAGTTTTTTCTGCTATGATCTTTGATAGTTTATTGATCCTGTTAACTAATTCAGT
>CACZSZ010000084.1 GCA_902783945.1 uncultured Lachnospiraceae bacterium | reverse complement strand
TAATTGTCCATTCCTTCTGTATGTGCCTTTGTGCCGGTCGCATGGCAGAATTCCACTTCCGGGAATTCCTTGGCAGCCTGGATCATGAAATCCTCATGGCCGAAGCTGTCGGCAAAAACGATCGTGCAGCCGCTGTCAGCAAGCTCTGCTGCTGTGTCATAGCACTCCTGTCCTTCCGGAACATTTGTCTTTAATACGATCTGATCCTCAGACAAACCCAGATTCTCGGCTGCTTCTTTTGCGCCGTTGATGAAGTTGAGGTCGTAAGTGGAGTTTTCGTCGTGCAGGAAAATAAATCCTACTTTCACTCCGCTCAGATCTGCCTCTTCGGCTGCGACAGGTGCGGCCATAGCTGCCATAGAGACGACCAGTGCTCCGGCCAGTGCCAATGCTGCAAGTTTTTTCATGTTTTTTCCTCCGTACTTGTGATAAACTGTCTTTTCTTATTATAACTATAAAGACGCCCCGAAAGGCGTCTCTATAAACCATATGAACAGGTGCTATCCTACCCGCAGGCGGAATTTCTGGATCTCTCTTTCCTCCGTCACCTTTTCGATCTCTGCTCCCAGCAGGCGCAGCTTCTTGTCAAAATCTTCGTAGCCGCGCTCGATGTAAACAATGTCTTCGACGACGGTAATCCCTTCCGCTGCCAGACCTGCAATGACAAGTGCCGCTCCGGCACGCAGGTCCGGTGCGTTGATGCGCGCACCTGTCAAAGTAGCAATCCCGTCAATGATCGCCGTATTGCCTTCCACTTTGATGCTGGCTCCCATACGGGCCAGTTCATCAACATATTTAAATCTGTTTTCAAAAATGCTCTCGGTCACAATGCTGGTGCCTTCAGCCAGTCCGAGCACTACGCTGATCTGAGGCTGCATGTCCGTCGGGAATCCGGGATAAGGCAGTGTCTTTACATGCGTCCTGCCAAGCCGATGTTTTGCTGTGATGCGGACAGCATCGTCAAATTCTTCTACCTCGCAGCCGATTTCCACCAGTTTGGCGGTCATGGCTTCCAGATGTTTCGGAATGATATTCTTTACAAGAACATCACCCTTCGTTGCGGCTGCGGCAAACATATATGTCCCGGCCTCGATCATGTCCGGAACGATCGCGTATGTACTGCGATGCAGTTTTTCCACGCCGCGGATCCGGATGACATCGGTACCGGCACCTTTGATATTTGCACCCATGCTGTTCAGGAAGTTGGCTGTATCAACTACATGCGGCTCCCTGGCAGCATTCTCTATGATCGTATTGCCCTGTGCCAGCGCCGCCGCCATCATGATATTGATCGTGGCGCCTACAGAGACCATATCCATAAAAATATGAGCGCCGTGCAGATTTTCCGCTGTGGCGACGATCACGCCATGACGAATCTCCACGGTTGCACCTAATGCCCGGAATCCCTTCAGATGCTGATCGATCGGTCTGCTGCCGATATTGCATCCGCCGGGAAGCGGGACTTCCGCTCGTTTGTATTTCCCCAGAAGTGCACCCAGCAAATAATAAGATGCACGGATTTTCTTGATAAACTCATAATCGACACTGATCGAACCAATGGTTGAACCGTTGATCCGGACGGTGTGCCGGTCGATGCGCTCTGTTGCGGCCCCGATCACGGAGATCGCTTCAAGCATAACATTGATATCACTTACATCCGGAATATTTTCGACGGTAACCGGTTCATCCGTCATGATCGCGGCTGTAAGGATTGCAAGCGCGGCGTTTTTGGCTCCCCCAATTTCCACCTCGCCAACCAGAGGGTTTCCACCCTTGATGACAAACTTATCCATTATACACCTCAGATTATCAGCCGACAGCGCCTCCCCATTACGCGGCCAGGCCTCTATTTGCGGTCACTTTGTGCATTTATCCCCTTTGACACAGACTGACCACTTAACCATATTACCCTATTCAGGCGGGTTTGTAAAGATTTAACCGATTTCCGGGTGTATTCGAGCCCTTTCCGCACCATCATTTTTACCTTTCCGTAAAACAAATGCGCTTTATCAAATTCTGTGTTTTCCGTTATTTTTCCTATTAAATTCCCGACTTATCCCTGTCCTTTCCCTCCATTTTCACAAACAGACTCAAAACAGAACTATCATATATGACGAATTATCTGACACCCTTTATAAAGTACGTTTTATGCTGTTTGTTTTATACTTTTTTATACTGTCAGCACGCGGAGCACCGCTGTCAGGGTTTCTTCCAGATCTTTATCTGTCTCATCCACAATGAAATCCGCGTATTTTTCATATAGAGCCGCCCGTTCTTCATACAAGTCCTGCAGTGTCTGTCCTTCCCGCAGAACAACGCCTCGGTTGTGCAGATTTCCCAGTCGGTGAGAAAGCTGTCCGTACTCCAGCTTCAGATACACAACTGTTCCGATCGTCCGCAAATGCCGCATCGCCTGCTCACTGTATACTGCGCTGCCGCCTGTCGCGATCACGGTGCGCTCCGCATCGATCGATGCATTGACCTGCTCTTCGATCCGCAAAAAACCGTCCACTCCGTCCTGCTCCAGGATCTCCCGCAGCAGCCTTTTCTCTTTTTCCTGGATGATCAGATCCGAATCCAGAAACTGCATGCCCAGTTCCTTCGCCAGAATAACGCCGATAGAACTTTTTCCGACACCCGGCATACCGATTAAAATAATATTATTCATAATCCGAACCTCCTGCCCCGCTTTACGCCTTTTTCATCCCTTTTCAAATCACCGGGGCATACTATTTTTATAAAGTCCAATATTAAGCTGAGAAAGTGTAACCAAAAAGCGGGGCGTCCATATGAGGACACCCCGTGTTTTTATCAGCCTGAGGCTTCTACATCATATTATACGATTCCCTGTGCATTCATCGCGTCAACGACTTTCTTGAAGCCGGCGATATTGGCGCCGATGACATAGTTGCCGGCATAGCCGAACTCTTTTGCTGCCGCATCAATGTTATGTGTGATATTGATCATGATCTGCTGCAGCTTGGCGTCTACTTCCTC
>CACZSZ010000083.1 GCA_902783945.1 uncultured Lachnospiraceae bacterium | reverse complement strand
CAGCAGATGATCACCATATTTTTCCGAATACCCGCCGGAGGCTTCCGGTATGCTGTCTGCGTAGCGCAGATAGGGCTTTATATCCAGAATCGGTGTGCCGTCCAGAAGATCTGCGCCGCACACGGTCAGAACAGGTCCCTTTTCAGGGCACATTTCCACAGATAACAATTCCACACAGGACAGTCCGATCGGATTGGGCCGGAAGGGAGAACGTGAGGCAAAAACACCGACTCTCTCATTCCCACCCAGACGGGGCGGACGCACGGTGGTATGGGATGCGGCTCCGAGATGCTCGGAGAAGCACCAGAGAAGCCATATGTGCGAAAAACGTTCCAGACCGCGCACGGCGTCAGCCTGCGCGTATTCCGGGCAGAATGTGATCGTGGCCTTTGTCTGTACAAGGCCGCTTTGCCGGGGGATGCCGAATTTTTCCTGATACGCCGAGTGGATCCAGGCGATCGGGCGCATGTTGTATTCTTCCGTGATCATGATCAAAGAATACCAAATCAAGAAATAAAAGAAAAGGAGAAGAGTGTATGAAAGACATAAGGAATCGGATGTTGGCTGTAATACTGAGTGCCGCTGCCGCAGTAACGCTGACGGTACCGGCTCTTGCCGGAAGCGGAGAAGCCGTCACTGCCTTATCGGTCCCGGCGGAAACGTCAGAAAGTACTGCTGTGGAAACAGCAGAAAGCGATGCTGTGGAAGCAGGATACAGCGGCGGTGCTTCAGGAGAAGAGATCAATTCCGCCGCGGGGGAAACAGACGGAGGCTCCAACGAGGAGGGGGCGGACAGCAGTCCCGGCGGGGAAGCGGCAGAAAACACCGGGTCTTCCGCGGAAACAGGAGAAGCACTGGAAGCCATACCGGCCGAACCGGTTCCGAAGATGTACATCGTCAGGATCAGGGAAAGTGAAGGCGGCAGCGTAAGCTTTTTCGGCGAAGAAGATGATGTCAGGGAAAAAGTCTTTGAAGAAGGGAAACCGGTCAGGCTCTGTGTCTGCCCGGATGAAGGATACAGAACGGAAAAAGTCCGCATAGTCTGTGAAGACGGTGCTGAAACAATACTGGAATACAGGGAGAGTGAAGACTGCTGGGAAGGTATTCCTGCAGGAAGCAGTTCAGAGGCAGAAGTTTCTTTTGTGAGAGCAAAACCGGACAGTACGGGACAGAAGGCGCCGGCGGAGCAGACCCGTGAAGAAACAGCACCAGATACCGTAGCTGCCGCGGAAGCAGAAGATGAAAAAGAAAAAGGCGAAGAGAAGACAGAGGACAGTGACAGTGATCCTGAGGATGATGAAGAGGATCAGACCAGCGCAGAGCCGGCAGCATCGACCCGTCTTCTTGTAAAGACAGACGATGTGTCCCTGTTGGATGAAAATGCGGTGATCGGTGTTATGGAGAATGTATATCTCCTGCAGTTTGAGTCGAAGGAGGAAGCAGGTGAGGCACTTGCCTCTTATGAAGAAAATGCTGAGTTTGCCGCTGCCGATCTGACTGTCTGTGCTGCTGATTACGGTGAATTTGCGGCTGGAAATCCTGACACGGAGTTTGTGATGAGTGAAACAGATAACCCTTTTGCCGAAGCGGCGCCGGCAGCGCCTGTGGCAGCGGCAAAACCGGTTATTGCACTGATTGACACAGGTGTGTCGGGTACGAAGAAAATATCCGGCAGGTATTCCGTTCTCGGAGATGGGGGATACGACGGGAACGGACACGGGGATGCGATGCTGGACACGATCCGCGGCTTTGATCCGAAGGCAGAAGTAGTCTCCATCAAAGCTCTGAATGATGCCGGCGTGGGGACGGTCAGTTCTCTGTATGCTGCCATCCGTATGGCCATCGATATGCAGGTCTCCGTCATCAACCTTTCTCTGTCGGCATACAGTGCGGAAGAAAACGAAGCAGTTGCTTCCATCATCAGGGAAGCAACGTCCCGCGGCATCACGGTGGTAGGAGCCGCCGGCAACAACGGGGCGGATGCGGGATCTTATCTTCCGGCAAGCATTCCGGAAGCTGTGATAGCCGGCGCCTGCAATAAGGAGGGTGCCCGTCTGCCGTCGAGCAACTTCGGCGGCACGGTCGACCTGTTTATTCTGGCAGGTTCCTCCTCGTATGCGGCGGCAACGCTTTCCGGGATCATCTCCGCGACAGGCGGTGTGCCGGGGCCGGACGGGATCGCGGTGTTTGCTCCGTCCGGTGCGGCTGCTTCTTCCGATTATGTCGATGGTCTCTGCTATGACGGGATGAGCGGGAATTTCCAGGCAGCCGGGGTGTCGTATACGATCCATAACGCCGGAGGGAGACGCCTCTCGGATCTGATCCCCGGTCTCACTTATGACAGTCTGAAAAGCTGGCTCGGTTCCCATGAGAATGACGACTATTATCTCGGCACGCCATATCCGGAGCAGGTTGTGAACGGCGTTCCGCAGTATATTCTCGGAAGAAACGGCGACTGTGACAACCGCAATCCGAACGGCGACTGCGGAGAGATCCACGGCAATGACGACTATGCCGGTGTGGCGATGATGAACTGTACCGGATTTGTGTGGCATGCCCTCTGGAAGGCTTCCGGTCTTTCTTATACAGATGGTATCAACAGGATCCCGGCCTGGGGCGGGATCGGGGCCGGCAGCTGGAAGAGTTTTATCCAGAACAACGGACTGGAGTATATGACTGTGAAATCCGGCGGTACAAACGAGATCAACGACATGCTTTCTACCGCCATGTGGTCAGCCAGAGATGCCGAAGGAAACCTGTTTTTGGAAAAAGGTGACATCATCTGGTTCTGGGTAGATCAGATCCCGCTCGGATCCGATGACCTTCCGGTAAACGGTTATTTCGGCGGACTTTCCGATAAGGCACATGTCGGTATTTACTGGCCGCCTGAGGGAGGCAACGACAACCGCTGGTGGGACTCCCTCGGTATCTGCGAGTACCAGGGAGAGGGAGGGTATTACCTCAGAAACATGCTGCACCAGTTTACGCCGAAGACAGGATCCGTGGCCATGACGATCATCAAGCTCGGACATCATAACAATACTCCGGTTCTCACAAAAGTAAATCTGCAGAAAACGTCCGCAAATGCATCGATGACAGATGGCCATGGCAGCTACAGTCTGAAAGGGGCAGAATACGGTGTGTATAAAACCAGGGAAGATGCAGAGGCGGGAAAAAATCCGGTGACGGCCTTTACTACTGACGATACCGGTTACGGGGAATCGGAGGAAGTTCTGGAGGTGGGAAAGGAATACTATCTCCGAGAGACAGAACCGCCGGAAAACGGTTCTTATCTGCTTGATCCGACGGTCTTCACGATCAAAGCAAAGAAACCGGAGCAGGTCACACGGGAGACGGCCATGAAGGCATCCGAAATACCGGTAAACGACCCGGCAGCCATCGTGATCGAGAAGGTTTCAGCAGACGGGATCCCCATAGAGGAGGCAAGATCTCTTTCCGGAACGCAGTTTACGATCCGGTATTACAAGGGCGAGTATACAGAGCTCACGGATCTTCCGGATCCCGACAGAACCTGGGTGATCGGGACAAAAAAACAGGCGGACGGCGCATACCGGGCGTATCTTCTTCCGGATTACAAAGTATCCGGGGATGACTTTTATTTCCTCTCAGGCAATCTTGATCCGATTCTGCCTCTCGGCACTGTCACGATCGAAGAGACCAGGGCCGCAGAGGGATACCGCCTGGAGAACAATTTTAAAAACGGCAGTACGGCCGCGTCCGGGGTGTACCTCGCCGTGATCAGAAAAAACGGGGATGCAGTGCAGCTGACCTATGGCAATACAGCGATAAAGGAAGATGGATTTACGGCATTTGATACACCGGTAAGCGGCGGCGTGAAGATCCAGAAGCTGGATGCGGACATGAAACTGGAAATGGACGGAAAACCATATGCTGAAGGAGATAAATCACTTTCCGGCGCGGAGTACACCATCATCAGCAAGAACAACTGTACCGTAAAGAATAAGGATGGGGACAGTGTGAAAAAAGACGGCGTCATGCAGGTCATCAGAACCGGCGAAAGCGGCGCCGCGCAGACAGGCCCTCATGACCTTCCCTATGGAACGTATGAAATCAGAGAGACAAAAGCTTCCGCCGGCTACAGGATCAATACTTCCTGGACTAAGACATTCGATATTAAAGAAGACGGGAAATACGTGGAATTCACCAGTGCTGAGGATGCATGTCCTGAACCGGACATCAAAGGCGGTGTGCAGGTACAGAAAGTGGATAAGGAACTGGGAAAAGCAGAAGCGCTTGGTGCCGGATCTCTGGGCGGCATCACGTATCAGATCATAAACAGCTCTGAGCATGCGGCAAAGAACAAAGACGGTGTGATCATCGAAACCGGAGCCGTGATGCAGGAGATCACGACGGACAGGACAGGCCTTGCCAGGACGGGTAAGACGGATCTTCCATACGGTACGTACACTCTTCATGAGATCACGGTGGATGATCTGGAACTTTCTGCCAATGACAGTTATCTGAATGAAGGCGCCAAAGATATCATCTTTACAGTCAGGGAAGATGGTGTGCTCGTTTCTGTCGGCAAAGATGGAACAGACATTCATTTTGCCGACCGCGTAAAGAGGAATGATCTTGCTTTCCGGAAAGTAGAGGCGGGGTCTGACCGCCCTATGGGAAGTATCCCGTTTATGATCGAAGCTGTATCTACGGGGGAGAAGCATGTGATCGTGACAGATGCGAATGGTATGTTCAGCAGTGCGAAGTACGCCCACAGCCGGGATACCAATGCAAATGACGGTCTGCTGGAAAACTATTCAGAAGAGACGGTCATCCGGAATGCGGACCTCATCAGCAAATCCGGGATCTGGTTCGGGCTTGGACAGGAAGGATCCATGGCAGATATAAATGATACGCTTCCGGCCTTTCCGTACGGGAAGTATATGATCACGGAACTGCGATGTGAGGCGAACGAAGGATATGAGCTGATCAGGAACTATCCCTTCGTTATAGATGAGGATATTTCCGAGACAGGCGGAGAGATGCGGTCACTCAATAATCTGCAGAATATCCCGGCTCTTCCGGAAATAAGAACGATGGCGCTGGACAATAAGACAGACGATCATATTATGCTGGCTGAAAAGGAAGCAGGTCTTACAGATCTGGTATCTGCAAAGAATCTGACGGTCGGAAAACAGTATGTTCTGGAAGCTGTTTTGATGGATGCAGAAACAGGAAATGCTGTCCGCGTACAGAATGCAGACGGAAACAGGGAAAAAATCACAGGGGAAACCATGTTTGCGGCAGAAAAAACCACGATGTCTGTCCCGGTGCCGGTTGCAGTTGACGCGGAAAAGCTTGCGGGAAAGACAATTGTCGTTTTTGAACAGCTTTTTCTTGTCGGAGAAGACGGGAGCAGAACACCTGTTGCCGACCACAGGGAGATCGCTGATGCGGATCAGATGATCAGGATACCGGAGATTCATACCACATTCCTGGATCAGAATACCGGAACGCATGCCGGGGATGCCGACCGGGAAGAGAAAGTAGAAGATACCGTAAAGTATACAGGATTGATCCCCGGAAAAGAGTATTCCGTTACCGCAACGGTAAAGACCTCTGATGAGAACGGTGAACCGGTTGATCTGAAAGACGAAGAGGGAAACAGCTTCTCAAAAACCGTGGTTTTTACACCTGAAAAGAGCGAAGGAGATATCAAAATCGAATTTGTTATTGACGCGTCTCTTCTCTCCGGAAAGAAAGCGGTCTGTTTTGAGGAAATCCGGTATGGCAGTATTCCTGTCGCCGTTCATGCAGATATCAGCGATGCGGACCAGACGATCTGGTATCCGGGGATCCGGACAATGGCAGCGGATAAAACTGCCGGCGGTCATGTGGCAGCTGTAAGCAAAGAAGGGATCTTTACGGATACCATATCCTACAGCGGTCTGAAGCCAGGTGAGCGCTACACGGCAAAAGCTGTCCTGATGGATGCCGCATCCGGAGAACCGGTAAAAATTCTTGATAAAGAAGTGACTGCGGAAACTGCATTTACACCAAAGGAAGAAACCGGTCAGATCACTGTGGAGATCCCGGTAAATACCGAAGCCATAGCCGGAATAAAAACAGTTGTCTTTGAAGAACTTTTCGTCAGGACAGAAAAAGACGGGAGAGAGACAGAAGAAAAGGTGGCAGAGCATAAAGATCCGGAGGACGAAGACCAGCAGGTCACCGTCCCGGAAATCCGGACAACACTGACAGATGACAGAACAGGCAGTCATTCCGCTTCTTTCGGAGAAAAGACTACTTTTACAGACACAGTCGTTTACAGAGGTCTGCTCCCCGGAAAAGAATACCGTCTGGAAGCAGTGCTGATGACGGCAGGTGATTCCGGAACTGCAGAAGAGGTAAAGGATGCCGGCGGTAATCCGGTCAAAGCGGTAAAGACGTTTACGGCAAAGGCGGCAGAAGGGGAAGAAACCGTAACCTTTAAGGTCAACACGGAAAAGCTTGCCGGAAAGAAAGTAGTCTGCTTTGAGACACTGTATCTTGAGAAGGTACAGCTGACGGTACACGCGGATATACATGATGCGGATCAGACTGTAACGGTTCCTGCCATCCGGACGACTGCCTGGGATGCGGTTACCGGAAAACATATCGCAGCCGAAGGCAATACGATGATCACGGATACGGTCTCTTATTCGAATCTGACTCCCGGTGCAGCTTACAGGGCAAAAGCTGTACTGATGAATGCGGAAACAGGGAAACCGGTTTCTTCAGGAATTCTCAAAAAAGTGACGGGCGAGACAGAATTTACACCCGAAACGGCAGATGGGACGGCGGAAGTATCTCTTTCCGTCAATACGGAAAAACTAGCCGGTGTGACAGCGGCGGTCTTTGAGGAACTGTATCTGATACAGGATGGGAAAGAGATTCCGGCTGCGGAGCATAAGGATCTGTCCGATACGGACCAGCAGATAAAGATTCCGGAGATCAGGACATCTGCTTCTGTCAGGGGAGAGAAAGAATGTACAGCCGGAAAAGACACAGAACTGACCGACACTGTCTCCTGCAGAAATCTGATCCCGAATGAGACCTATCTTCTTCAGGGAAAGCTGGTCGACAGGAAGAGCGGGAAGGCGATCAAAGTGAACAATAAAGCGATCACGGCAGAAAGAAGCTTTACAGCGGGGGCTGCAAAGGGGACGGTCGAAATGAAATTTCATTTCGACTCCACACTGCTGAAGGGAAAGACAGTGGTTGTCTTTGAGGAACTGTACAGTGTGGATGAATCAGGGAAAAGAGTTAAGATCGCTTCCCATGCCGATGCAAATGATGCGGCACAATCCGTAAAGATCACGTCTCCGGATGTTGCGAAGACGCCGAAAAAAACCATCACGCCGGAAGCTGCCGGGACTTCAGGCACAGCATCAGGCGTAGCAGCTCCGAAGACCGGAGACAGCAGCCGGACAGGCTGGTATGTTTTACTGCTCGCAGGAGCCGCCATGGCGGGGACTATTCTGTTTATTATCAGGAAAAAACGCAGAGAACTCTGAAGAATACGGGAACCGGATTTCCGGATGACGTTCTTCAGGAGAAAGAGGCAGGATCGTGAAAAAAGAAAAAATCAGGGAAGTTTTTAATAATATAGGTATATGGCTGAAAACATATAAAAAGCAGACGCTGACCGCGGGTATTGCTGCAGCGGCTCTGGCAGCGGCCGCAGGAATATCGGTGTATATCCTGCAGTCAGCACCGGTTCCGGCAGATCATACAGCCGCGGCACAGGAAGCGGTGTCAGCTGTGAGATCCGGAAACCCGGATATCCGTTCGGAGTCTGTTTTTAAACAGAGCCCGGAGCCGTCTGCAGAACCGGAGAAAACAGAGATACCGGTTCCACGACAGAGCCCGAAACCGTCCGCTGTACCGGAAAAGACAGAGACGCCGGCACCCCGGCAAAACCCGAGGCCGTCCGTGATACCGGAAAAAACAGAGACACCGGTTTCACGGCAGAGGCCGGAACAGGCTTCATTCCGGGGAGAAGAGGAACAGGCTGCAGCGGCAGATCCGCCTGAGGATCATCCGGAAACGACGTCCGTGCATGAACATACCTGGGTGCCGGTCACAGTTACTGTTCACCGGGACGCGGTGACACATACAGTCCATCACGATGCGGTAACGCAGACCGTGCATCATGACGCTGTAACACATGAGGAACCCGTATATGAGTACCGAACGATCTGCAATTCCTGCGGGGAAGATATCACCGGTCAGATTCCGAATCATATCGGTCCGGTCTGTCAGGGATCATACAGCGTTCAGCAGGTTCAGACCGGCATCAATATCGTGACAGATAAGGAGGCCTATGATGAAGAAACTGTGGTCAGGAATGCATGGGACGAGGTAGTTGTTGATCAGGAAGCCCGTGACGAAGTGATCACAGCCGGGTATCGATGCAGCACATGCGGGGAGATGAAGGAATCCTGATCCGAACGGAAAAAGAAAAGAACTGCCGCATTTAGTGCGGCAGTTCTTCCTGTTTCCGGT
>CACZSZ010000082.1 GCA_902783945.1 uncultured Lachnospiraceae bacterium | reverse complement strand
GTCACGCCGATCTCGGAGATATCGGCTGTCAGATCGCTGTCGACATATTTCTGAATGTAGTCGGCTTCTGCCAGGAACAGGTCGACCTTGTCATCATCGGCGGCATCTGCCTGTGCCAGAAGAGCCTCGTCCAGTTTCTGCTGGTATGCGCCGTTGTCACTCGGAGTGATGATCCAGTTGACTGTCACGCCTTCCGGAACTTCATAGTACTTCTCGAAGAAGCCCTTGAACTCTTCGTTCCATGCATAGATGTTGAATACTTTGCCTTCTCCCTCTTCCGCAGCAAATGCCGGAACCGCCAGAGACGCTGTCATAAGTGCAGCAAGACCAAGACTAACCAGTTGTTTCTTCATAGTTTCTCCTTTCCTGTGACTTTACAGTCAATTGAGTTCTTAATTTATCTGTGATACGCTGGAACCTTCCAGCAGTTCACCCGTTACAGGTATTTCTTCGTCGACGCAGGTACGGCTGTGTTCGATCTTCTCCACCAGCTTTTTTACGGAAAGCTGTCCGATCTGTTCTGCGTTCTGACGGTAGGTCGTGAGCTTCGGCCGCAGCACCTGCGACATCGGGATGCCGTCGTACGCGGCAACGCTCACATCCTTCGGAACGGAAAGTCCCATTTTATTCAGCTCGATCATCCCTCCCAGATACGAGTAATCATCCGGATACAGGATGGCGGTCGGCGGATCCGGCAGTTCCATCAGATACCTCGTCGCCTCCCGGCTTTTGCTGGGGTCATGATATCGGCCCTGTACCAGATACTCCTCCGGCTCTTCGATGCCATAATCCTTCAGCGCGCGGTTGAACCCGATCCTTCTCTTGTTCGTGACGGAAGTCTGGTCTCCGTATATAAATGCGATTTTCCGGTGACCCTTTCCGGCTATGTATGATGTCAGGCTGTAGCCGCCGGCCAGATTATCGGACATCACGCAGCTGTTGCTGTCGAATGCGTAATCGATCGTGACCACCGGAAGCTCACTCCGGACCAGCTCAACTACGGCAGGATTTTCAAAGTTCACATTGGCGACCAGGATCCCATCTACTTTTCTGTACCGGCTGTGTTCCAGATAGGACATGCTGCGTCCGCCAAGATTCTTTCCTATAAAGGTAATATCGTATCCGAGCTTTTCGGCTTCATCTTTTGCAGCATTCAGGATCGCAGAGAAATATTCGTGTGTCAGACCGGATCCTGTCTCATCTTCAAACAGAACGCCGATGTTGTGCGAACTGTTTGTTTTCAGCTGTCTGGCTGCGATGTTCGGCACATAATGCATTTCCCTTGCCGTTCTCCGGATCAGCTCCGCTGTCTCGGGACCGATATCTCCGTAATGATTTAATGCTTTGCTGACCGTTGATACTGACACACCGCATTTTTTGGAAATATCCCGGATCGTAACAGCTCCGTTTTCACTCTTCATGTTATACTGTGGCCTCTTTTCTGTTTTCTCCTGGTTTCCCGTGGTTTTCGCAGCTGAGGCTTCCGGGGTTTCGTTCTGCCGGGCCTGTGTTTCGTTGTTTCGTAAAAAAACGTCGTTTACTTCTTACATTTTCTCTGTTTTTCTGCCCGATAAGGGAGAAATCAGGCGTTTTGTTCCGAATACGTTTTCGTAACCTTATTGTAAACCTGCTCTTCCAGGAAAACAACCCTCCTTTTCTCACAATTTTACACCCCTCGTTTTTGTGCATATTGCACAGTAATTCATTTCTGTTATAGTTTCTGTTTGCAAAAGAAGTGCACCCGCCTTATACTATAGAAGATCTGAACATGTCGTAAAACAGGCATTTTATACGCTTTTTCGAAAACGTATTCGCATATTTGCCTGTTGCAGAACAAGCAAAAAACAAGTAACCTGCGTTTTTACATACTCTACAGGAGTGCTGATTATGGGAAAATACGGCTATTTTGATGATACCAACCGAGAATATGTGATCACTGATCCGAAAACCCCGCTCCCCTGGATCAATTATCTGGGGTCAAATGATTTTTTCCGCCTGATCTCCAATACGGCCGGGGGCTATTGCTTCTATAAAGATGCCAAGCTTCTGCGCCTCACACGCTACCGCTATAACAACAGCCCGACAGACTGCGGCGGTCATTATTTCTATATAAAGGACGGCAGTACCGTGTGGAATCCCGGCTGGCAGCCCACGCAGACGCCGACAGATGATTACACCTGCCGTCATGGCCTGGGCTATACGGTCTTTACTTCCTCCAAAAACCGGATCCGCGCCCGGCAGGAAGTGTTTGTCCCGGTCGGCGACCCCTGCGAGGTGACCCGGCTGACGCTGACAAACGACAGCGCCTCTGTGCGGACGCTGGATCTTTTCAGCTATGTTGAATTCTGTCTGTGGAATGCCATGGACGACATGTCAAACTTCCAGCGGAATTATTCCATCGGCGAAGTCGAGGTCTCAGGAAACTGTATCTATCATAAGAGTGAATACCGTGAGCGCCGCAATCACTATGCGGTCTTCGCCGCAAACAGGGATATCGCCGGGTTTGACACCAGCCGTGACGAATTTGTCGGCCTGTACAACGGTGCCGGTGCGCCGCAGGCAGTCCTTGAGGGAAAAAGCCGCAACAGTATTGCCCACGGGTGGGCTCCCGTCGGCAGCCACCATCTGGTCTTTACTCTGGCCCCGGGAGAATCCGTCTCTACGATTTTTGTACTGGGCTACTGTGAAAATCCGGAAAACGAAAAATTCGAAGCGCCCGGCATCATCAATAAAACACCTGCCGGCGCGCTGCTTGCCAGGTACCATACAGACGAACAGGTCGATGCTGCTCTCCGCGAGCTGAAAGGCTACTGGGATCACCTCCTTTCCCGTTACCAGATTTCCAGCAGCGACGAAAAGCTGGACCGTCTCGTCAATATCTGGAATCAATACCAGTGCATGGTCACCTTCAACATGAGCCGCAGTGCCAGCTACTACGAGAGCGGCCTCGGCCGGGGAATGGGTTTCCGCGACTCGTGCCAGGATCTCCTTGGCTTTGTCCATCTGATCCCGGAGCGGGCGCGGGAGCGCATTCTCGACATCGCCAACACACAGTTCGAAGACGGTAGTACTTACCACCAGTATCAGCCGCTGACCAAACGCGGCAATATGGATGTCGGAAGCGGTTTCAACGACGATCCTCTGTGGCTTATCGCAGGTACATCTGCCTATATCCGGGAGACCGGCGATTTCGGAATTCTGGACGAGCCCTGTACCTTTGACAATGATGAAAACAACACTGCTCCGCTGCTGGAACATCTCCGCCGCAGTTTCCGCTATACCGCCGATCACAAAGGCCCGCACGGACTGCCGCTGATCGGACGTGCCGACTGGAACGACTGTCTTAATCTGAACTGTTTTTCAACCGAACCTGGCGAAAGCTTCCAGACTACGGGCCCAAGTGAAGGTCCTGTAGCGGAAAGCGTGTTCATCGCCGGTATGTTCGTTAAATATGGGAAAGAGTATGCAGAACTGTGCGAACACATGGCCGCACATGCCGGTACGGATACCGGCAGGAGCCTGGCAGAAGAAGCGGCCGCTGTGCGCGCAGAAGTAAAAACCATGGAAGCTGCGATCCTTGACGCCGGCTGGGACGGCGGGTGGTTCATCCGTGCCTATGACGCTTTCTCGAATCCTGTGGGCAGCAAAGTCTGCGAAGAAGGAAAGATCTTCATCGAGCCGCAGGGGATGTGTGTCATGGCCGGTGTCGGCAAAGAGACCGGTGAGGCCGCTGCTGCTCTGAAGAGCGTTGAAGAAAAACTGGAATGTGAATACGGCATTATCCTGCTCCAGCCCGCTTACACGACATATCATCCCGAACTGGGCGAGATCACTTCCTATCCGCCGGGATATAAGGAGAACGCCGGCATTTTCTGTCACAACAATCCCTGGATCGCCTGTGCAGAGACCGTGCTCGGACACGGCCGCCGCGCTTTTGACGTGTTCAAGAAAACCTGTCCTGTCTATCTGGAAGACAAGGTGGACATCCGCCGGACGGAACCCTATGTATATTGTCAGATGGTCGCGGGCAGAGACGCCGCAATACCCGGAGAGGGCAAAAACAGCTGGCTCACCGGCACGGCTGCCTGGACCTTCACCTGTGTCAGCCAGTACATCCTGGGGATCCGTCCCACGCTGGACGGCCTGCAGGTCGATCCCTGCATTCCGGGTGATCTGAAAAAATTCCACTGTGACCGCTTCTACCGCGGCGCAGTGTACCATATTGATGTTGACAATTCCGCGGGGGTGGAGCATGGTGTAGTTTCCATGACCGTGAACGGCAAAGCTGTGGACGGGACGGTTATCCCGGCTGAAGAGCAGAAAGAATTCCATGTATCCGTGAAAATGGGATAAACCAAAAGACAGGAGGCATTCATGTCATTTCCCAAAGATTTTGTATGGGGCGCTGCAAGCGCCTCTTATCAAATTGAAGGCGGCGCTTTTGAAGACGGCAAGGGTCATTCCATATGGGATCAGTTTTCCCACACACCCGGAAAGACGTTCGGCGGACACACCGGCGATACCGCTGCAGACGCCTACCACCGCTTTGAAGAGGATCTGAACCTGATGCAGCAGATGGGCATCAGACACTATCGCTTCAGTATCAGCTGGCCGCGGGTATTTCCGGACGGAACGACTCACGGCGGCCTGAATCCGGCAGGGATCGCCTATTATGACAAGGTTGTGGACGGCTGCCTGGCCCGCGGGATCACGCCCTGGATCACATTGTATCACTGGGATCTCCCGCTTGCCCTTTATGAAAAAGGAGGCTGGCTGAATCGGGAGAACGCATACCATTTCGCTGATTATGCAGCGTACATCACCGCCCATTTCCGCGGACGGGTAAACCGGTATATCACGATCAATGAACCGCAGTGCGCCATTGGGCTTGGTCTGGGCGCCGGCGCACATGCTCCCGGTCTGCGCCTTTCTGCAAAAGAACTTTTCAATGCCTGGCACAACCTTCTTCTCGCTCACGGTCTTGCCGTCCGCGAGATCCGGAATGCTGTCCCCGATGCGATTATCGGCGTTGCATCAACCGGCGCACTGACCTATCTGACAGAAAAAACCTGTGCCGGTATGGCATCCTCTTCTCCTCTGACGAAAGCCGGATATCTCCCGGAAACTCCGTCCGGTCTGGCGGATGCCGCTTTTCTTTCTCTTCCGGCTGACCGGAATCCCGGATACTATTTCAATCACCAGTGGTTTCTGGATCCCGTCTTTCTGGGACGGTATCCGGACGACCCCGAAAATCCCTGGGCAGACTTTGCAGGCTCGGTCACCGCGGAAGATCTCGGGATCATTTCCGCACCCGTCGATTTCGCCGGTCTGAATATTTATAACGGTCATGAACTGGTGCCGGACGGAAAACTTGTCTATGCCGAAAAATATCCCGGCTACCCGCGCACGGCACTCAAATGGCCGGTCACTCCGGAAGTGTTATACTGGGGGCCGCGGCTGATCTACGAGCGGTACGGCAAGCCGGTCTGCATCACGGAAAACGGACAGAGCGGCAATGACAGGATATTCCTGGATGGAAAAGTACACGATCCCGACCGTATAGATTTTCTGCATCGTTACCTGCGCGAATTAAAAAAGGCCGTCCTCGACGGCATTCCGGTACAGGCTTATTTTCACTGGTCTCTGACCGACAACTATGAATGGCACAGTGGATATGAAGAACGTTTCGGCCTGATCTATATAGACTACCTCAGCCAGCGCCGCATACCGAAAGACAGCGCTGCCTGGTACGCCGGAGTCATAAAAACGAACGGAGAGGATCTGTAACTTTTACTTTTTCTCCGATTCGTATCGCTGACAAGCGCTTTGAACATTGCAATTTTTGACACAACTCATATAATAAGTAAGAGTACTGACTTCGAAAGAGTATATTTCCCGCGAAAAAAGCCGCGAAAACAAAGAATACAGAACCAGACAGGGAGGACAAAAAACATGAATTTAGACGTAAAGCTATTTCCAGAAATGCTGGCCAATCTGGCCAAAGAGTATCCGGACAGACCGGCTGTTACCTGCAGAGACAAAACGATCACTTACGGACAGTTGAAACTGGCTGTTGACCACTGCGCCGTAAAACTGGCCGGCGCGGGACTTCAAAAGGGAGATAAGGCAGTCCTCTGGGGAGTCAACGGGATCGAATGGGTCGTCGCTTTCTACGGGATCATTCAGGCCGGCGGTGTCGCCGCTCTGATGAACTATGGTCTGAAGGCTTCGGATGTAAGCACGCTGTCCAAGATGGTCGATGCCTCCTGGGGTATCATCGGCGGCAATTCCATCAGTATTGCAGACCCGGCTGCAGCAGGTAAAGCGCTTGCCGTCGGCGGGATCCCCGTGCCGCATATCTTCCCGGCAACGGCATTCGTTGAAATGGACGCATTCGCGCCGCTCACAAAAGAAGAACAGGCCATTCTGGATGAAGCTCTGACACGGACGCAGCCAACAGATTCGCAGGTGATCATTTACACCACCGGCACCACCTCTCTGCCGAAGGCTGTGCTGCAGTCTTCCTATTCCATACTGAGCAACGTGGAAGGATGCCTGGAGATACTGGGTGATGAATTCGGTTCCTCTCTCTGCCTGGCACTTCCGATGTTCCACAGCTATGGACTGATGGTGGCAAATACCTATCTTTCCGGAGGACGGCACGTATTCATGACTCCGCTCCTGAAACCGGATACGCTCATGGATATGATCTATAAAAACCATATTACCGATATGTGCTCTGTCGGCGCGATCTACGGCATGCTGACAGCCATGCCGGAGTTTGAGGAAAAGCTCTCGGGACAGATGCATCTCTGCATCGTCGGCGGCGGATTTACGACCCCTGTCGAGATGATGCGGTTTGAAAAACTGCTGGGCGGCGGAAAACTGCTCTGCGGATACGGTCAGACCGAGTGTTCCCCGGTCATTACGTTAGAGTCGTATGACGACCCGCTGGAAAAAAGAGCTGTTTCTGTCGGACGCAGTCTCCCGAATCATGAAGTGCGGATCTGGAACGAAGCAGGCGGGTTTGCCGCGCAGGGCGAAGTCGGAGAAGTCGTTGTCAAAGGCCCGAGCCTGATGAACGGGTATTACAAACTGCCTGAAGAAAAACAGGCGATCGACAAGGATGGATGGCTTCATACGGGTGACCTCGGCTGGTTCGATCCGGACGGCATGCTCCGGTTTGCCGGCCGCATAAAAGATATCATCATCCGAAGCGGTGAAAACATCACCCCTGTCGAGATCGAACAGGTGATCCTTGAACAGCCCGAGATCCGGGCCGCAAAAGTCATGGGCGCAGCGCATCCGATCTGGGGCGAAAGTGTAGAGGCCTGCCTGGTGCTCAAAGACGGCACTTTCAACGAGGACGACTTCCGGGCCCGCCTGAAGGAGAGGCTTGCCTCGTTCAAAATTCCTTCGCACTTTTTCATCTATGACTCATTCCCGCTGAATGAAAACGGAAAGCTGAACCAGCGCGCCCTGCATACCGATATGCTCCGCAAGCTGTATGAGCTTGCTCTTACAGAGGCCATGAACGAAGGACTGCGGATCCTCGATCTCAAGCTGATGAACAGAAGCTATTCGGTCGTGCCTACCTGCTCCATGATCCAACAGCTGGCAAACCAGCTCGGATTCAACGAGGAAGAAGAAGGTATGATCCGTCTGAGTGTCGAAGAGATGCTGACCGACCGTATCGACAATGCCTTCGAAGAAAACGGCCTGATCCGGATGGAAGTGCTGCTCATGCCGCAGTGGATGCGTCTCCGGTTTACCGATACCGGCCGGAAGTATTCCCTCGATTCCGAAGAGGCTTCTATCAGTGCACGGATCATTCTGGCAAATGTGGACGCCTACTCGACCGGCGAAAACGCGGAAGGAGAAACAGAATACTGTCTGGATTATCAGTATGAAGACGACTTCAATGTTAAAGCATACCTGATGAAATATAAGGAATTCTGATGAACACTCAGTTTTTTGCAAATGAAAAAGTGAATACCGGCCGGCAGCCGGAGCTTGATCTGTTCAAGGCCCTTGCCGTTTTCGGCATGATCGTGGTCCACGTATTTCTGGATCTGGGAAAAAAGGTCATGCCCAGCTTACTGGATGATTATATGACTGTTTTCTTCGGCGCTCCCATTTTTATGATCTGTATGGGGATCGGGATGTGCTATATGCGGAACCAGTCGCCGTCTTCCTATATGCTGCGGGGTTTCGGACTTCTGACGATCGGACAGTTCCTGAATATTCTCAGGAACTGTATCCCCAACCTGATCGCTTACTGGATCACGGGAAAACAGTTTTTTATCGCAAACTCTTTCCTGATCCTGCAGTCGGATATCCTGACCTTTGCCGGTCTGGCATTCATGCTGATCGCTCTGTTCAGAATACTGCGTCTCAAAACCGGGGCGATCCTGGGCATCGGTGTCGTGATGAATATGGCCGCGCTTATCCTATGGCACACCGTCACCCTGCCCACAAGCTATATGGCGAACCAGCTGCTTGGATTTCTTATTATCACAAAAGCGGAATCCTATTTCCCGCTGCTCTGCTATTTTGTCTTTGTTGCTTTCGGATTCTTCATCGGCGAGTACTATCCGAGGATCAAGGACAAACATGCCCTCGCGAATCGGGTCATGGCCATCTGCTTTCCTGTTTCCGGCGCGTACTATGTCTGCCGGTTCACGTTTGAGATGTCCTGGCTTCCGGAACTGGGTACCGATATGCAGTACAATATGCAGCCGGGACCGGATGCCATAGCGAACTGCATTTTTACACTGGCTTTTCTGGCACTGCTTTACCGGATCACGGAACGGATCGGCGACCGGATGCCCAAAATAGTTTATCATATGTCGGCAAATATCAACAGTTACTACTGCATAAGCTATTTACTCATCCTTCCGATACAGACGATCCTGATCGCACTTACGGGCAGGGTGCTGCCGGGCGTAATTCTGCCGATCCTGTACAGTCTTTTTGTGACAGCCGCATGCTATTTCATCATTGAATGGAACAACAAATACTGGCATATTCATTTTGCTTCGCTGCGCGGGAAAAAACTGATCATTTTTACTGTGACGGTCTGGGTCCTTACCGTGGCCATCGCCGCTTATTCCTATCCGCGGATCGAAGAATATGCGAATATCTGGAATGAATATCTGCTGCCCTGATGATAGTTTCTGTTACTGGCTTTTTCTGTTTATGACTTTTTGTTAAGGAGGATAATCATGACACTCAACAACCAACTGGAAGATACAACTCTGACGATGGCTATTGAAGGACGGATCGACACACAGACCGCCCCGGAACTGGAAGCGGCGATAAAAGAATCAATTGAAGGCGTTTCCTGCCTGATCCTGGATTTTGCCCAGGTCGGCTACATTTCTTCCGCGGGTCTGCGCACAGTCCTGACCGCGCAGAACTGGATGGACGCAAAGGGCGGCACAATGACGATCCGCAATGCGGGAAAAAACATTGTCAAAGTATTTAAAGTAACCGGATTTGACACATTCCTGACACTGGAATAACTTCATGAAAGTAAAAATGCGCCCCAGATTCGGATCCGGTCTCTTCTACAGTTTTGGCTGGAAAAAAAACCTGCTGGCAATTGCCGCAGGTCTTTTGTGTTACTTTCTTTTGGGGCTGCTTTCGGATCTGTATTCCAATTCCCGGATACTCTCCGAACTTGATATTTCTTCTGCCGGACTTCCTTTTATCGGTTTTTTGTTCGGAATATGGGGAGTCATCGGTACCGCACTGGGCTACTTTCTTACGCTGTTAAAAGAATTTCTGGCGCTCTCGAGACCCTTTACCCCGGCAGAATTCTTTTCCGCTTTCGCATGGGTGATACCTATGCTCACTTATACTGCGCTGCCTTCCCTGCTCTGGTACTCCATACACCTGAAGGGCGAAAGAAAGGTGAGCTATCCCCGTATGGACACGGCCGCTCATGTGATCAAGTATTATCTTATCATGTTGGCGACGCTTGTCATTTTTATCATCACCTATCTGCCTCTATATCACTTCGACCCTTCCAGAGATTATGTCCTGATGATGACTGTGTTTTTTACACAGTGCCTTGATATCGCTCTGATCGTCGGAATGCCCCTGATCATCCTTTATTCCGTGATCCGCAACAGAACGATCACCATCAATGAGAGACTTGTCCTGGCTTTTCTGTGTATCGGTGTGGTCGCCTCCCTTCTGGCCGCGTATCTGGTATACAACACGGCTCAGCGCCTTGATCCGTCGCTGTTCGAAGACTATGAGCGCCTGATGGCCACGGAGGACTGGTCGAACAGTGATATGTCTGCTCTTGAGCGGTACGATCTATTCTGGAACTGGTATATGGTGGCGCTGGCCCTGGTGCAGAACATTCTCCTTGTGATCGAGATCCTGTTCATGCGCAGGATTGAAAAGAAGATCACCCGGCCGCTTATTCATCTGTCGGACGCGCTGGGAAACTACGCAGATCAGAAAGACGGCGGTCTGAACAGGGAAGCCCTTAAAAAAGAATGCCATCCTTATCGATATGGATACGGTGAAGTGAGCAGTCTCACCCAGACCTGTATCCACATGGCGGATGACATCGACAACTATACAGAAGAACTCCGGCAGGTGACTGCGGAAAAAGAACGGATCGGAACCGAACTGGATGTCGCGTCAAATATCCAGCGGGATATGCTTCCGCGTATTTTTCCGCCATTTCCCGACCGCTGCGAGATTGATATCTATGCCAGTATGAAGCCGGCCAAGGAAGTCGGAGGAGATTTTTACGATTACTATTTTATCGATCAGGATCATCTGGCACTTACCATCGCCGACGTTTCCGGCAAAGGCGTGCCTGCGGCTCTGTTCATGGTTATTTCCAAAACCCTTCTGCAGAATCATGCCATGAGCGGAGGTTCTCCGAAAGAGATCCTGACTTACGTGAATCATCAGCTTTGTCAGAACAACGATTCTCTTATGTTCTGCACAGTCTGGTTTGGTATTCTCGACCTGCGTTCCGGAACGCTCACTGCCGCAAATGCCGGCCATGAATATCCGGCTGTCCGGAAAGCCTCCGGGGAATATCAATTGATGGTAAACCGGCACGATCCTCCCCTCGGTATACGGGACGGTCTGCGGTTCGGAGAGTATGAGATCACCCTGTCGCCCGGAGACTGTATTTTTGAATATACAGACGGTGTGACGGAAGCGGTGAACAACTCCATGGACCAGTTTGAAGAAGAAAACATGCTGGCGACTCTGAACGCTGAGCCGGACGCTGATCCGAAAACTGTGATCGAAAAAATGCATACAGCCATCACCCAGTTCGCGGAAGATGCAACACAGTATGATGATATTACCATGCTGTGTGTAAAATATCTCGGCAGCGGAAAGGCAAAGGAATCCGGCCTCCGGGCACATCTCATCGTGCCGGCTCATGTGGATCGGCTGGATGAAGTTACCGGTTTTCTTGAAGAACAGCTGGAGAATGCCGACTGTTCCCCTGACGACATTTTTACCATCACACTCGCAGCGGAAGAAATCTTTGTCAATATAGCCCACTATGCCTACGATGGCGGGGAAGGAGAGGCAGAGATTAAATTCTCCTTCGATAACGATACCCGTATAGCTGAAATCGTATTCTCCGACAACGGCATCCCGTTCGATCCGACCAGCCGGCCCACCCCGGATATCTCACAGGAAGCCGGGAAGAGACCTGTCGGCGGACTGGGCATTCACATCGTAAAACAGATGATGGACGGCGTACATTACCAGTATCTGGGCGGAAAAAATATGCTGGCCTTTCAGAAGAAGATCTGAGAAGAGGCTGTCTGCTCACTTCGATAAAGCCATCACTTTTCTGTAGCTGAGAAAAGCAAGCAGGGCAGCTATCAGAATAAAGACCAGCGCCAACAGCGTATGGTCTATTTTCATGCCCAGAAAAACGACCAGCACGACAAGTCCCACGACCACGAACATATTCGGCAGCATGTAGATGGCGACTGCCGCTCCCTGCTTGATCACTTCCACCTCATTTTCCCAGTCCAGACGCATATGCTTTACCCCGCATACACAGCCCCATGCCGTCGAAAACGCACACAGCGCAACGCCCAGTATCATATATAAGACCGTATTAAGCACGGGCACTTTTGCGGACAGGCACAGACAGATGGTTGAAAACAGCATGAACGGAACGGTCAGATACATGTTAAAGAGCATCTTGCCCTGATATATGGTTTTCTT
>CACZSZ010000081.1 GCA_902783945.1 uncultured Lachnospiraceae bacterium | reverse complement strand
TGTATTCATATCCCGGACACCAAGTCTGCGTAAGCAGTGGATCTCAGCTGCGTTCTTTTCAGAATGCGTCCGTTCAAAGAAGTATAGAATTCCGGGAACCGGAATTCTGCGCCGGAAAAGATAAACAGGTTGCCTAAATCTACAGGGTCTGATATGTATAGAAAAGTGGCCTCATACGAAGATGCCGTATCCTATATAAATGATGTGCCGAAATTTACCAGCAAGACTTCGCTGGCACACACGGAGAAAATCCTGGCAGCGATGGGCCATCCGGAGAAAAACCTGCGGGTGCTGCATGTGGCCGGGACGAACGGCAAGGGCAGTGTCTGTGCAGATCTGGACGCTATGCTGCGGGCGGCCGGATATCATGTGGGACTCTTTACATCGCCGCATCTGGTCCGGATCAACGAGCGTTTCCGGATCGATGGCAGAGAAGTTTCCGACAAGGCGTTTCTGGAGGCATTTCAGACGGTCATGCAGGCCTCGCAGCAGGTTATGCATGAGGAGGGGGAAGCCCATCCGACATATTTTGAAATACTGTTTTTGATGGGGATCCGGCTGTTCAGCCGGGCAGCGGTTGATTTTGTGATCCTGGAAGTGGGTATGGGCGGCCGTCTGGACGCCACCAATGTGATCCGCAGACCGCTGATCTCGGTTATTACATCAGTCAGCCTGGATCATATGCAGTATCTGGGCGGGACCATACCGGAAATCGCAGGCGAGAAGGCAGGGATCATCAAACCCGGTGTGCCTGTCGTCTATGATGCCGGCCGGCCGGAGGTCAGCCTGGTAATAGAGGAGAAAGCGCGGCAGGAGGGAAGTCCTGCGTATCCTCTGAGTCCGGACAGGATCCGGATCCTTGAAATGACGGAAGACGGTACTGTATTCTCTCTGCGGACAGAAAGAACTGCAGATTTCCGGAAGGGAGAGGCGGAGTCTGTCCTGAGGATTCCGCAGATCGCCCCGTATCAGGTGAGAAATGCCGCGTTGGCGTGGTATGTCCTGCAGATTTTGCGGGATGTAATCCCGGCGGAACAGGTGGCGCTGGAGAAGGGGCTTGCAGCCGTGTCATGGCCCTGCCGGATGCAGAAGGCAGAACCTGGGGTCTACATTGACGGGGCACACAATCCGGATGGTATTGCCTGCTTTCTGGAGGCGGCGGAGTATTTTCACCGCGGGAAAGAGATCACACTGCTGTTTTCGGCTGTCCGGGATAAGGATTACGGTAAAATGGCTGAAGAACTGGCTTCCCTGCACCCGGAACGCGTAGTCACGACGCGGATCCATGATGCGCGTGCCGTTTCGGAAGAGGAACTGGCGGAATTGTTCCGGCGGGAAGGATGTCCGGAAGTGTACCCGGAGAGAGAACCGGAAGATGCTTACCGGCTCGCAAAAAAGCTGCGGGGAGACGGGATCCTGTTTTGTGTCGGATCCCTGTATCTGGCCGGCGAACTGCTGGAAGCGGCCGGCTTTCCCGGCATAAGGAGAGAGAGACATGAATTTTGAAGAAGAACTGAAAAAGTTTGAGCCCAGTCTGGATGTAGAGGATGTGGAAGCATCCATCAAGAATCAGGATATGACAGATGTGATCGACCTTCTGCGGGAAGCAGAGGCGAGACGCATCGGAAATGAAGTGAGGAACAGGTAACAGACATGCCGAATGCAGAAAAACGTGCTTTCCAACTGTCCAATCTGTATTACAACCAGGGATTGGAGCGGGCAGGAGTCCGGGATCTGACCGGGGCCGTTACCAAACTGAGACAGAGCCTTCTGCTGAACAAGCGGAATACAGCGGCCAGAAATCTGCTTGGCCTGGTCTATCTTGAGATGGGCGAGGTCGTGGCAGCGCTGCGCGAGTGGCTGATCAGCCAGAGCTATCATCCCAAAAACAATCCTGCCGGTGACTATATCCGCAGGGTGCAGGCCGCGCGTACACGTTTTCAGAATATGCGGGAGGCTATAAGCGGCTATAACCGGGCGCTGGAGAACTGCCGCAGCGGCAATGACGATATGGCAGCCGTCCAGCTGCGGAGAATACTGTCCAAAACGCCCGGCATGATCCGGGCCGCACAGCTGCTGGCTCTGATCGATATCCGGGAAGGAAAGCTGGGACAGGCCCGCAGAGTGCTGCGGCGTGTTGAAAGGATCGACCGGACCAACCCGCTTACTTTGCGGTATCTCAAGGAAATTGAGATTCAGGCAGCGGCACGGGGAAAAGGAAAAAGAAAAAAAGACATTCCGGAGGATGAGACAGAGCAGATCACGGAAGAAGAACCGACGCTGTTCAAACGCCTGAGAGAGCTGCCGACATTTTCCACACTTGTGAATGTCCTGATCGGACTGTCTCTGGGGATTCTGGCGGCGGCCTTCCTTGTCGTGCCTGCGGTGAAGCGCAGTGCCCATCAGGAGATGAATACCCGGATCCTGGATTATACGACTACTCTGGCGGAACAGAAAGACAGGCTTGACAGTCTCGAGGCACAGATCAAGGAATCGGATGCTATTGTGGAAAAAGCCAGGGCACAGGTCGAGGATTCGCAGAGCGAGATCACGTCCTACGACAGTCTGATCAAAGGCTACAACTACTATATTGCAGAGATGTACCTTCCGGCAGCAGAGGAGCTGGACAAGATCGATCCTTCCAAGCTGTCTACGGGAGCGGCGGGAATCTATTCGGGAATTTACAATGAAGTCCAGCAGTCTGCCTATGACGAAATAGTCTATGCAGGCAGCAACGCGTTTTACGAAGAAGATTATGACAAGGCCATTGAGTATCTGGAAAAAGCGGTCTCGATCCGGCTGGATGAGCCGACTGCTCTGGAACTTCTGGGTCTTTCCTACGGGAACAGCGGCAAAACACAGAAAGCGATCGAGTGTTTTGAAGAGATAATCGAGAAGTTCCCGAACACCTGGTCAGCGGACAATGCCGCATTTTCAATCCGTATGCTCGGCGGTGAGACAAATTACGGCATGGAGACAGACGACGGCGGCGACATCACGGATGACGCCTATCTGAGCCGCGGCAACGGAGAAGAACAGTATACCGATGATGTTGACCTGAACGCATATACCGATAACGGCTACAACGAGAACGGATACTACGAGGATTCGTATACAGAAGACTACGGGAATCAGGATCCGGGCACCGGATATATAGATGATCAGGGAAATGTGGCCCAGGAATACATAGACCAGGATTATGCCAATCAGGGCTATACAGATCAGGAGTCTGCCCAGGGTACGGATTACGATGTCCTGCAGCAGGCATATTACTGATACTATTAAGCGATAAGGACATTTTATGACAGAGACATTTGTACAGGCCGTCAGAGAGGCGGCCGGCAGTGCAGCGGTATTTGAAAACGAGCGGATGGACAGACACACAACGTTCCGGATCGGAGGTCCGGCAGATCTTTTTGTGCGTCCCGAACATACGGATCAGATCGTAAAAATCCTGCGGATCTGCCGGGAAGCAGAAGTGCCGTATTTTGTACTGGGAAACGGCAGCAATCTTCTGGTCAGTGACGCCGGCTACCGCGGCGTGATCCTGCAGCTGGATCAGAATTATCAGTCCTGCCGCCAGGAAAATGACATGTTTTCGGTCAAGTCCGGTATTCTGCTGTCAAAACTGGCAGCTTGTGCAAAAGAAGCGGCATACAGCGGACTGGAATTTGCTTCCGGAATCCCCGGGACAGTCGGCGGGGCGGTAACGATGAATGCCGGAGCCTATGGCGGAGAGATGAAGCAGCGGCTGGTCAGTGCCAGGATACTGACAGAAGATCTGGAAGTGTGTGACATCAGGGCGGAAAGGCTGGACCTCCGCTACCGGCACAGCCGGATCATGGAAGAGGACTGGATCGTTTTGGGAGCCGTGTTCCGTCTGGTGCCCGGAGACGAGGAAAAAATCGGTGAAAAAATAGCAGAATACCGGGAGGCACGGCAGGAAAAGCAGCCGCTGGAATACCCCAGTGCGGGAAGTACATTTAAGCGGCCGGAAGGATATTTCGCGGGAAAGCTGATCATGGATGCCGGACTGGCCGGTTTTTCGATCGGTGATGCGGAGGTGTCGGAAAAACACTGCGGCTTTGTGATCAACCGCGGGCAGGCCACCGCTGATCAGGTCGTGAGGCTGATCGAGACGGTGAGAGAGACGGTGCTGCAGAAATTCGGTGTCCTGCTGGAACCGGAGGTGCGGTATCTGGGGTTCTGAGGCTGCGGGCGTTCAGTCCCATTAATTATTTCCAACCAGGTGATCAGAAGAACGAATCCGTACCTTGCATATATATCCGCCATGCGTTGACAACGGTCTTCCGGGCTAACTGCCAACTCTGACTAAGGATCCGGAATATTCACCGGACGATTCGCTCATATTCCGGATCCTAAGTCTTCGTAGGCAGTGGATCCCGTAAGTCCCTAAAAGCGTCAACAATGCATAGCTTGACATATGTGCAAGGGACTGATTCGCATTCACGTATCGATTATA
>CACZSZ010000080.1 GCA_902783945.1 uncultured Lachnospiraceae bacterium | reverse complement strand
CTCTTCTGCAGAGCTGGCCGCTGATTCCGCCTTCTCTTCTGCAGAGCTGGCTGCTGATTCTGCCTTCTCTTCTGCAGAGCTGGCTGCTGATTCTGCCTTCTCTTCGACAGAGCTGGCTGCTGATTCCGCTTTCTCTTCTGCAGAGCTGGCCGCTGATTCCGCCTTCTCTTCGACGGAGCTGGCTGCTGCTTCTGCGGAACTGGCTGCTTTATCTGATTTAGCAGATGAGCCGCCGCATCCGGCGAGTAGTGATCCTGCCAGGACTACGCTGACAAGGATTGCCAAAAAGCTTCTCTTTTTCATTTTTATCCCTCCTTTTAAAAGATATGAGATTATCAAAAGACATTCATGCCTGATGATCCGTTTAAACAACAGTTCTTTACTTCCGTACTGTGACCAGTTTGTTCAGGAGCAGAGCGCCGATAATGATCACGCCTTTTGCAATCTGCTGATAGAACGAGGACAGGCCGACCAGATTGAAAATATTGGTAATGATCTGAAGCAGGAAAACACCGCCGAACGTACCGATGACATTACCGATACCGCCTGTCATGGCAGTTCCGCCGATAACTGATGCTGCGATCGCATCCAGTTCATAACCGTCACAGGCAGTCGGCTGTCCGGTCTTCAGCCATGAAGCTGTCAGGATACCGGCAAATCCTGCGAGCGCACCGCATATGACATAAGTGATGCAGTAATTGCGCCTTGTCTTAATACCGGAAAGATTGGCCGCCTCACGGTTTCCGCCGATCGCATACAGACTTCTCCCAAATACAGTATATTTCATTATGAGGAACATTACGATCGTCAGGATGATCCAGATCAGACCCGCAACCGGAAACTTACCCGCGATCCTGCCGCCGCCGATCACCTGGAAAGTTTTTGCAAGGCCGAAGACCGGCTGCCCTCTGGTAACCAGAAGAGCGGCACCTCTGGCGATCTGCAGTGTACCCATGGAAACGATGAAATCCGGAAGCCCGAATCGCGATATGATCGTGCCGGTAAAAAGGCCACACAGAGCACCGACTCCGATACCCGCCAGAATGGCAACGGCATCCGGTTTTTCAGCTGCCACAAGAATAGATGTGACCATACCGCACAGAGCCGCAACACCGCCGACTGAAAGGTCGATACCGCCGAGAATAATGACCATAGTCATACCGATCGCGATGATCCCGGGAACGGAGCACTGCTGCAGCATGTTCAGTATATTGGCCGATTTCAGAAAGTTCGGCGACAGGATGGAGGAAACGATCACAAATACGACCAACAGCAGAACCAGACTATATTTCTTTAATAAACTGATAAATGATGTTTTCTCTTTCATGCCTCAGACCCTCCCTGTGACCGATGCCTGCAGTATTTTTTCAGTATCGAAGCTGCCTCTCTCTGCTGTCATGATCTGTTTTCCGTCATACATGACAATGATATTGTCACATACACTCAGGAGTTCATCCAGCTCAGATGATATAACGATAATACTCTTTCCCTGTTCGGACAGCTGCATAATAATTTTGTAGATTTCTTTTTTGACCATGACGTCGATACCCTGAGTCGGTTCGTCAATGATCAGGACATTGGATTTTTCCGACAGCCACTTGGCAAAGATGACCTTCTGCTGGTTTCCGCCGGAAAGGCTGGATACCGTGGTACGGATCGACGGAGTCTTGATATCCAACTGTTTTTTATACTCTTCACATTCTTTATTTATTGCACCGTAATTGATCTTGCCGCCCTGTGCAAACTTCGGCAGAGAGACCATGGTGATATTCTCCCAGACCGGAAGAAGAAGTACGAGCCCCTGTCCCTTCCGGTTCTCGGGCATCAGTCCGATACCGTTCCGGATTGCTTCTGCAGGACTGTGAAAATGGATCTTTTCCCCATTTAAGAGAATCTCTCCGGATGAGAAAGGATCAGCGCCGAAGATACTGCGGACAGTTTCTGTGCGGCCGGCGCCGACCAGGCCGTACATGCCGAGGATCTCCCCTTTGTGCAGTTTGAAACTGACATTCGTTACTTTATTGTTTGTCAGTTCCTTCAGTTCCAGAACAACATGATCGGAAAGAGTTCTCTTTTCTTCCAGAGATTCCTTCTTTTCCACCTTAGCGCCGGTCATGTATTCGACCAGATCATCTTCTGTAATATCCGACAGATTCTGACAGGTCACAAATTTGCCGTCCCGCATGACAGTAACACGCTGTCCGACAATAAACAGTTCTTCCAGATGATGAGAAATGAAAATGATCGTAATTCCCTGTGCGGTCAGGTCGGAGATAACACGCTTCAGGATCTCAAATTCACTCTTGGAAAGTGTTGAAGACGGTTCATCCATAACGATCAGTTTCGCATTGCAGGCCAATGCTTTCATGATCTCTGTCAGCTGTCTGTGCCCGATGCTCAGTTCATTGATCTTGCTGTGCGGATTGATCTCCACATTCAGGTTTTTGATCAGTTCTTCTGTCTTGCGGTATACTTCTTTCCAGTCCACTGTCCCCATCTTTGTTCTGGGGTAGTTGTTCATGTACACGTTTTCTGCAACATCCAGGTCATTGAACAGTGAAAGTTCCTGATAAATGACCGCAATTCCCTTGTCGCGCCGCTCCAGCGTCCCGTGATGTTTCAGCTGCTCGCCGTCGAACCAGACTTCTCCCGAATCCTCCGTATAGGCACCGGAAAGCACTTTCATCAATGTAGATTTACCTGCACCGTTTGCGCCGATCAGGCAGTGAACTTCTCCTCTTTTTACAGAGAAATTGACCTTGTCCAATGCCTTGACACCAGGAAAGTACTTGTCGATGTCTATCATTTCTAGGATGTTTTCCTCGTTTCGCAACGTAAATCCTCCTATTCCTCAGACATCATGGTTTTTAGGTTACTGTAGAGCTTTAAATACCGCTGATATGGTTTTTCATATGCCGCATGTTTTTCCATATCCGGTATGTATTTCGCTTTTACGCGGATCATGGCATCCGCTGCCTCCTGAAAATCTGCATAATGCCGGCCGTTGGAAGCTGCAAGTACGCAGCACCCCATAACACCGGCCTGTGACTCTTCGTTTACAATGATCTGTTTTCCGGTAATATCAGCGATCATCTGCATCCACTGTTCATCTTTCGTAACACCGCCGCATCCGACGACTGTGTCCACGTCATATCCCTGACTGATCTGATTGTCAATGATATTTCTGGTTCCGAAAGAAATCGCTTCCAGCAGTGCTTTATAGATATGTTTCCACGTATGCTTCACATTCAGGCCATAAATCACGCCTTTTGCATCCGCATCTTTGTACGGTGTCCTGTTTCCGTTAAAGAAATCAAGGACAGTCAGTCCTTCGGCACCCGGTTCAATCTCCAGAGAAGCTTCTGAAAGGGCTTTATAGGGATTGCCGTCGATGACCGGGGTGTGAAAATTCTCACGGAACCAGTTTACCAGTCCGCTTGCCGTGATCTGTCCGCCCTCAAACAGCCATCTGCCGTCTTCCAGCGCATTTTCATATGGTCCCCAGATACCCGTGACCTTGCGCGGTTCACCCTCTACCTGGCTCAGATGCACAAAACTGGTCCCCATGATCACACCCATCCGGCCCGGCGCAAAGGCATTCATGCCGAAGACAGCCGCGTGAGCGTCAATACCTGTCTGAACGATCATCAGATCTTTTGAAAACCCGAATCTTTCAGCGAGCTCCGGACGGATCGTGCCGACTTCATCTCCCATCCGCCTCACATCCAGAAGGATTTTTTCTTTATAATCAGGCAGCCCTATAGCATTAAAAAAGTCGTCGGAATATCCGCCTGCAGCATCGCTGTAATTCCACTTACAGACTGCACAGCATTTTGAAGCACACCATACGCCTGTCAGCTGATGATTCAGCCAGTCCAGCTGTTCCACCACATGATCGGTCTTTGCATATACTTCGGGATCTTTATTCTTGATCCACAGTGTCTTGGGAACAAGCCACTCAAAAGACACCTCTCCGCCGCAGTGCTGCAGCATTTTGTGCCCTGTGGCGTTTATGGAACGCATCTCTTCCTTTGCCCGCGCATCCATCCACATAATAGCCGGCATCAGAGGTGTTCCGTCGTCTTTCACAGGAATCGTTGTTGAAGAAGTGGCACACACCGCACCGGAAATAATGGACTTCTTTTGTTCAGATGACAGCTGTGCACAGCATTCTTCCAGTGCTTCCAGTATTTTTTCCCACCAATGTCCGGGACTCTGTTCAGCCCATCCGAGATGAGGATAGACCGTTTCCCATTTCCTTTCACAGGAACTGCAGATTGTACCTTCTGCATCAACAACAGCTACACGTACGCCCTGCGTACCGGTATCAATTCCAAGAAATAAATCTCCCACCACACTACTCCTGTCATTCATTTTCCGGTTAAGTAAAGATCGGGATCATGCAATTTCCCACATATAGGAACATTTTACATCACCCCGTATCAAACGTCAACGAACCGCACAATATTTTGTGTTAAATTCCCTGAAACTAATTACATATTGTGTAATATGTTGCTGATTAATATCATATATTCTGCGCTCATAAAAACAGACATAAAAACGGACCGGTCTTTAAGACCGGTCCGGCAAATACAATTTTTACTGACTGAAAAATCAGGCCTCGTCCATATTGACGACCTGGCGCTTGTTGTATGTTCCACAAGCTTTGCAGACACGATGCGGCATTGTAAGGGCTCCGCATTTGCTGCACTTAACCAGATTCGGCACGCTCATCTTCCAGTTCGCACGACGTTTGTCACGATGTGATTTCGAGCTTTTATTTTTTGGACAGATGGACATG
>CACZSZ010000079.1 GCA_902783945.1 uncultured Lachnospiraceae bacterium | reverse complement strand
GCCGACATAGGACTCGAACAGATCCGCGCCCATACCGGCTACGTCGCCGACGTTGTCACCGACGTTATCGGCGATAACGGCCGGATTGCGGGGGTCGTCTTCCGGGATATTGTTTTCGACTTTGCCGACAAGGTCTGCGCCGACATCAGCGGCTTTGGTGTAGATACCGCCGCCGACACGGGCGAACAGGGCTACGGAAGAAGCGCCCAGACTGTAGCCGAACAGAATATTGGCATTTCCCGTGATTATGTAGATGATGCTTACACCCAGCAGACCGAGGCCGACAACAGCGAAGCCCATGACCGCGCCGCCGTGATAGGCGATAGAAAGAGCTTTTGGCATGCCGCCTGTACGTGCACCGTTGGCCGTGCGGACATTGGCCAGCGTGGCCACTCTCATGCCGAAGAAACCGGCCAGTGACGAGAAGACCGCACCGATCACAAAACAGATGGCTGTGGTCCAGCTGTGGAGTGCGACTCCCAGTATGACAAAGAGAACAGCCACGAAGATTACAAGGATCTTGTACTCCGATGTCAGGAAAGCTCCGGCGCCTTCACGGATCGCCTCGGAGATCTCCTTCATTTTGTCTGTGCCGACGTCTTCTTTTTTGACGGAACTGGCCATGATCAGTGCGAAGATCAAAGCCACGACCGCCAAAATCGGTACAATGATGATGATCGAGTTCATGTTTTTCCCTCCCAAGAAAAAGTAGATAAGATTAGTAATAATTAATTATATGCATAAAAATAAGCATTTACAAGCAAGTGGACATAAAAAAATGCACAAATTTAGATGAATCTAATATTTGTTAAAAAAATGACGCGATTTCATGCTGTACAGGCGTGTTTTTCCTGCTGAGTTATGAAACAAAACATGATATACTGAGGGTGGAAAAAGTCATTTTCTACAGGAGGTTATTATATGGATACTAAAGCGATGTTCAAACTGACATATGGACTTTTTGTTCTGACTACGGAGAGCAATGGTAAGATAAACGGCTGCATTACAAATACGGCAATTCAGGTGGCAAATGATCCGACGCGGATCGGTCTGGCTGTCAACAAGGCAAATTATACGGAAGAGCTGATCCAGGCATCCCGTAAGTTTAATATTTCCGTGATCGGAACAGATGCGGATTTCGCTCTTTTTAAGCGATTCGGTTTCCAGTCAGGCAGAGATGTGGATAAATTTGCAGATTTTGCAGATTATACGATCAAAGAAAACGGCATTCCGGTTATTACAAAGGGCACCAATGCTTTTATGACCTGCAGTGTCACGGAGACATTTGATCTCGGTTCGCATACCTTTTTCGTCGGAACGATCGATGATATGGACGTACTGTCGGATACGGAATCCTGTTCCTATTCCTACTACCAGAGCAATATCAAGCCGAAACCCGAAAAGGTCGGTGAGACGCCGTCGGGCAAGGTGATCTGGCGCTGCACGGTCTGCGGATATGAATACGAAGGTGATCCGATCCCGGAGGATTTCATCTGCCCGCTGTGCAAGCATCCGGCATCAGATTTCGAGAGAGTAGTATTATAAGATTAAAAGGGTTTCCCGCATTTCGGACAAAAGGAGAAATCTTCTTCTGTTGTAAATCCGCAGCAGGAACAGGTTTTGACTCTGGAAAAACCAGAAGGAGCAGCATGAGAAAGAGGCGTAAGATCCGCATCGGAAATGGTGAGATCTTCGCCTTTTTCGATCCTCCGGCCGATTTCCGGATTCAGCTGATATGTTGTCCGGCAGCAGCTCGTCTCGACAAAGTACTGCCGGTTCCACTTAAAGCAGGGGATAAAAAACAGAAGCAGCTGCATGAATGTGCAGTAGACTGTATAGCTTCCGTACCGTCCGCAGCGGGAACAGATCATCGTCTGCCGGAATGGAAAATCCTTCCTGCCGTTTGTGATTCCAATCATGAAAAACATGGCATAACCTGTTTGGGGGCTGTTGCCAGCCCCCATTTCGTATTATATCAGGAAAGTGGCTGGATCAAGTCGATAATAGCCTGGCTGCTGTCCTCCAGATAAGAGGTGACCGTAAAGCACAGCATATAACTGCCTTCAATGAGGTAGACCTGTTCCTGATACATCGGCACATCCCCGCCGTCAGTTTCCAGATATGCTTCGGTATTGATGCAGGGCGCAGTCTTTCCCATGAGAGTTGCCTCATTGCACGCAGTGCTGACGTTCTTGTATCCGATTCCTTCAAGTTCGGCTTTTACAGTGGGAAGCGCACTTTCCAGAAGGGATTTGGCATTGATCCGGAACATCAATGCTTCTTCGAGAGGAAGTTTGGTGATGGTCGTGTTTATATTCTGGAAGGTCCCGGCATTTTCTGCGTAAAAATCCATATAGCTTGAGCCGCTCGCCAAAGCTTCCTTGACTTCTTCGGTCGACATACTGTCAATAGCGACATTGCGGAGTGTGGCCATAGTCTCCTCGTCGGCAATGCTCCAGGCATCATCCAGATCCAGACGGACACCGAAAAACTCCTGTATATAGCTTTGCCCGTCAACAGTTCCGGCAGCAAAGTTGGTGTCTTCTGATTCGATTTCCTCTTCGGATACGTCCGAGGCTGCCTCTGCTGCGGTTACGCCAAAGGCTGAAAGCTGCAAAGCCAGTACACTGATCAGCATTCCTGCAAGTATTTTTTTCTTCATATGTCCTCCTTTTGTTATAAATGTACGGGGCAGACAGTTCTTTATACAAAAACAGAATATGATCTGTTTTTATATCTGTATATATAAATGGTAATATTTTAAGAATATATAAGCAAGGTGTTTTTATTTGGTGCAGATAAACGGCACATGATATTACTCGGATTTCTGTGGAAGCTGCACCATGGCGTTTGCGTCATTCGGCATGATGATCAGGTTTCCATTGTCTCCGATATCACGGAGTGTATCGTAGTAATTCTGCCGCAGCACATTTTCCGTCAGCGATTCGTCGATGATCCGGTTTGCCTCGGCCTCGGCCTTTGCCTTGATGATCTGGGTCTCGGCGTCTACTTCGGCCTCTACTTTTTTGGTCTCGGCCTTAACCTTCGCTGACTCCTGCTCGTTCTTTGCCTGGGCGATCGCAATCTCGGCAGCCTGTGCGGCGGAGTAGCGGTTGGTGATCTCTTCATCGTACCGGACATCCTGCACGGCGACCTGCTCGACGATCAGACCATCTTTCTCCCATTTTTCGGTCAGCGCGTCTTCTACGGCATCCGTGTATTTACTGCGGTCGGTCAGCATGGTCAGAGTATCGAAACGGCCGGATACTTCACGGGCTACACTGCGGACATCATTAGAGAGATAGCGCTCTGTATAGTTGGTCTGTGTACCGTAATTGGTGTACAGTTTCATGGCCGCAGAGGGAACGAGACTGTATACGACCTGGATGTCGATGTCCGCTTTTGCGCCGGAGCGGTCATTGATGGTAACATCCGGACCTGTCGCTGCCCCGCCGTTGTAATAGTATCCTTCATCCATGTAGAAATTGATCAGCATGTTCCTCGTATCAAAAGAAATCTTGTCTTCCCAGGGAGCTTTCAGATGAAAGCCTGCCGTATCAGAGTAGCCGGTCAGCTTGCCGCCCCAGGCGCGCAGAACGATCACTTCGCCGACATCCTGCGTGTAAAGACATCTGTAGAAAAACAGAAGTGCCACAAGGATGATGGGGATGATCAGCCATTTCTTTGAAGGCTTCGGATTGATATGTACGACACGTTCGGCTGTATTGGGTTCCATAGAACTTCCTCCTCGATATAAATACTGATCCTGCGTACAGAATCATCTGCCGGATCAGGCAGATAAGTTTGCGTAAGACATATTGTATACGGTAATGATCCGCTGTTACAAGTGTATAACAAACAGTGCCATAAATACAATAACAGGTGCATAATTGTTTTTTGCTGTAAAATTGTTCAGCCTTCCGGCAGAAATCCTGTTATACTTAGTTGTACCCCGCCATCAGTAAAAAAGGAGATATGCAGTATGTGGGCTGAAGAAAGTATTATATATCAGATCTATCCGCTGGGGTTCTGCGGAGCGCCGCTTACTAATCCGCTCGATCCGGGACATGCGGCGGAAGCAGGATATGAATCGGAAAGCGGGCAGGAGAAAACATCTGCCGGCGGGCAGAACATGCACCGGATCCGTAAGGTCATGGACTGGATCCCACATCTGAAAGAACTTGGCATTACGGCGGTCCTTTTCAATCCGCTGTTTGAGTCGGATTCCCACGGTTATGATACCCGGGATTTCAGGAAAGTGGACAGCCGGCTGGGAACAAATGAAGATTTTAAAGAAGTCTGTGACGCGCTGCATGCAGAGGGGATCCGGGTTATTCTGGATGCTGTTTTCAATCATGTCGGACGCGGCTTTGTGCAGTTTCAGGACGTAAAGGCACATCGCTGGGAGAGCCGGTATAAAGACTGGTTCCACATCAGTTTCGACGGCAATTCCGCATATGACGACGGATTCTGGTACGAAGGCTGGGAAGGGCATTATGAACTGGTAAAACTGAATCTCCGGAATGAGGAAGTGATCTCATATCTGCTGGACACCGTGCGTTTCTGGTCGGAAACATTCGGTGCAGACGGATTGAGACTGGATGTGGCATATCTGCTGGACAGAGACTTCATCCGCAGACTGCGGGCATACACGGATCAGCTGAAGCCGGAGTTCTATCTGATCGGGGAAATCCTGGGCGGTGACTACAAGACGATCTGCGGAGACGGTCTCCTCCATTCTGCGACTAACTACGAGTGTTATAAGGGCCTGTATTCCAGTTTTAACAGTATGAATCTGTTTGAGATCAATCATTCCCTCATGCGGCAGTTCGGATCCGATCCGTGGTGTCTGTACCGCGGCATGCATCTGATGAACTTCGTGGATAATCATGATGTCACAAGAGTCGCCAGCATTCTGCAGGAACCGCGGCATCTGCCGCTGATTTATGCAATCGCTTTCGGCATGCCGGGAATTCCGTGTGTATATTACGGCAGTGAATGGGGAGCAAAGGGAGAGAAAAAAGACGGCGATCCGGCACTTCGTCCCTGTTTTGATGAACCGGAATGGAATACACTGACAGAGTGGATTGCTGCTCTGGCAAAGGCAAAAAGCGGATCGGAAGCACTCTGTTACGGAGATTTTCGCAGTGTGGTGCTGACAAACAGGCAGTGCATCTTTGAAAGAAAGACAGATGGGGAGCGTGTGCTGGTGGCTGTCAATGCGGACGGGAATGAATATGTAGCTCATTTTGATGCGGGCTGCGGCATGGCCGTGGATCTGATCAGCGGAAAGCCGCACGATTTTGGCGGCGGATCCCATCTGCCGCCGTACAGTGCATATTTTTGGAAGATGGAGAAGTAGAGGTCGGACAAGGTATGAATTTCTGATTTCAATGACGGTGACGGCAGCCTTCAGCATAGAAGGCAGTTCGTTATAAGTCCCTGTAAGCTGGAAATTACGTACGAATAAAAACGTGGATGAAAAACACCCGGGAACTATGTATGTCCCGGGTGTTTTTTATCGTATGTAGGTGCCTGTATCTTATGCTCTGGCTTTCTTGATCTCGGCGATCAGAGCCGGGATGACATCAAACAGGTTGCCGACGATACCGTAATCGGCGACATCAAAAATGGCCGCATCCGGATCTTTGTTGATGGCAACGATGCAGTCGGAACTGCTCATGCCGGCCAGGTGCTGGATAGCACCGGAGATACCGCAGGCAATGTACAGCTTCGGACCGACAGTCTTACCGGTCTGTCCGACCTGATGAGCATGTGCGATCCAGCCGGAGTCGACAGCGGCACGGGAAGCGCCGACTGTGGCACCGAG
>CACZSZ010000078.1 GCA_902783945.1 uncultured Lachnospiraceae bacterium | reverse complement strand
TTACCTCAGCAGGGCCTGTTTTTCAACATCCCTCAAAGTTATTCTCCTGTATGTTCTGTTCCGTCCCTGCTGACAGTTCTTCCGTCTGCAGATAAAAAGCGAATCTTTTGTAATTGCTTTCTTTATGATATACTTATCATAGAAATAACAAAACAGAAACAGACAGGAGGATGAAAAAATGCTGAGAACAGGAGGTGGAAAAATATTGACAGCCGGTTTTATCGTCAGTCTTTTGGGTCTTGCAATATTAGCTGTCAATGATGAGGAAAGAACCGACAGTCTTGCCAGAGAACTGGTAGAAGCAACGGCTCTTCTGCCTGAAAATGAGGGGAAACTGGTCATTGTTTCAGGAACTCCCCGGCTGGATGACGGTGGATCGATCACCGACAAAGACACAGGACTTCAGGTTGAAAATGCCGTTTACTACGAAAGAGTTCCCTTACAGAAAGTCTATGAGGTGAATACAAGAGAAGTTGTTGTAGATGAAGGAGAAGATAAGTTTTCAAAGTCTGATGACAAAAAGAAAACCGAACATTATCTCGCAGCGACCTGGATCGCAGCGGATAGTTCTCGCGATGCAGTCATTACTTATGACTTCGATCGATACGAAAATCCTCCGGCGGTCAGACTGAGCCGCTATTCTGAAAGCAGCGTTTTACGGATCGGCGATTTTATCATTGACAGGACAGATGTTTTTGATTATGTCCGGACCGTAAAAGGCCATTTCAGCGAAGACGAATTAAGAGAAGCATGCGGCGATTATATTATAAAAAGTGAGCTCGATCTTCAGCCTGTTACGAATGAAGACGGGAGCGGTATGCTTTCAACGGGTGATGAGATCGGCGACGTGCATGTGCTGTTCTCTTATGAAACACTGGAGAAAGCCGAACCTGTCACCATGATCGGCCGCCAGACGGGAGACAGGCTTGTCGTCGAACACGGAAAGCGTCTAAGTAATAACGAACTCGTCCAGGCAGGTCTGATCTCCAAAGATGATTTTCTCGCTTCTGTAAGAACTGAGGATGCATCCTCAAGAAAAATCGGAATTGTGATGATCGTGATCGGAGTGATCGTCATTCTCTTCTCTTTTGACTGGAAAATCAAACGTAAGGCCAGATAGAAGATCTGCTTAGTTGCTCTTTTATCCGGACAAGACAGTGAATAATAACTTCTTTTAAACTAAATCGCTGCACGATGGCCTGTCGGGCTCTGGTGCAGCGATTTTGTTCTGTCATCCTTTAGAATTTATAAAACATAATAAAGTCAGCCTCCGTCTCCCTTTTGTCTCTCATTACGGTCTTACCAGAAATACTGCTCCGCTTACACCGTCCGGCCATCCGATCGTTCCGACTGCATATTCATACCCGTCGTCATAATAAAATGCAGTCATATGAACACTTCCGGGGCCATATGCCATGATCTCGCCGTTATTCCATGCTCCGGTAAAAACAGAATCCGGACTGTTGTCATCATAACCGGTATCTGTCGCACTGATATGGGTATAACACCAGTCAAAAGTAAGACTTGCCTCTTCTCCGGAAACGCCGATATCCACATGCAGCAGCATTTCCGCCATGGAATCCCGGATATTATCGGGATCTGCAATGATGTACGCCTTCCAGCCCCCGGCTGCTTCCCGGGGATCTGTCAGTTTCTGAACACCTGCCGGCAGATTTCCGTGCAGAATATCATAAGTGACCCACTGAACGTCTGCAAGTGCAGCATTTTCCGGCGTGGATAATTCTGCCGGATCCAGGCCGGAAGATGTGCCGCCGGACCATCCCTGCGTATCGGAAGACTGCGTCATTGTATTCCCGGATGCATTATTCATATCAGAAGAATCATCATCCGGGTCTGCCCAGTCTGTGATCAGCCCGGCAGCGTCTCCATGATCATGTTCTGCCGGAGAGGACGTCGGCATGGCTGTCGGCACCGCAGCCGGCACCGCAGCCGGCACCGCAGCCACTTCCGGCGGAAGTTCCGTCGTATTCAGCCCGCACACGGCGTCAAGGTCAGCGCCGGGCCAGTCACTGATCTGATGCCCGGCATCTTTCAGACGCACATACGGGAAAACGCCGCCTTCCGGAACCTTTCCGGATATATCAAGCGAATCCGTACTTCCTTCTGCTGTTCCCACATCATACCAGGTCACCAGGTCACTGCTCAGCTCTACCTGGGTCGCTTCCACACCGCCGCCTATCTCAAAAACATAAACATCCGGACCCGGTCCGTCACAGATCCCCACATTAAATCCAAGCACGATCACGCCATCGTATCCCAGTGTCAGAGAGCCTGTCGCCTCGTCGTCACTAATATCCGGAAGACCCAGAACATCCTCCGGATCCATGCACCGCTCATCCTTCGTCCAGGGATCTCCCGGGATAAAATCTACTACATAGGAAGCAAAGCAGCTCTTAGGAACCGTATACTCGTTCCCGTGCCGGTCCGTGAAAGTGTACAACATATCCTCCCGGTTTACGGATTCCCGATCATCGTGTGTCAGCAGACCGTCTTCCTTTTCCGGATCTTCTGTTGTTCCGGAAATACTGTCCCACTCACAATAGTAGCCGCTGTGGTAAGTTTCATCATTATCCGGAAGATCGTTCCACTGCATATATCTGTAGAGATGCCCGCACCATTCACTGTCCGACAGATTGTTCGGTTCTCCCGCACACCAGTTTGTGTAGTCAAACGCTTCCCCTGTCACCCACTTCCAGGTTTCGCCTTCTTTTACAGCTCCGATCCATCCACTTGCGTTATTGGCAAACGTTTCCTCTATAAATTTCTGTTCTTCTTCAGAAGTGATCGTTACCAGATGACCTCCCAGACGTTCACATGATTTTTCCGCATCTGTCCAGGACATGCTCCTGTTATCTTCATAAAAAGCATACCTGTGCCCGTTATAGTTTACAGCATCGGCGGGAACATTCACAACGCTTTCGTTTTCCTCTTGCGGAGTTTCGGGCTGAGTTCTCCCCGGAAGACCTGTATATTCCGCTTTTATATCCTTGTAGTAAATAACATCTCTGGTATAAGTGGGAATATAACCCTGATAATCAAGTGCTGTTCTGAAAAAGCAGGCACCTTCCGGGATCGTCACCAGTTCTTCCAGATAAGCATCTTCATTCTCCGGAATCGGGAACCGGTACATCTCAACGGATTCCCCTGCTCTGTCGTAAAATCCGATCGTAAAATCCATATGGGCGTTTTCAGAAGGAGAAGGACTTTCCGGAGTAAAGGAATAATGACCGCTGACTTTCAGAAGGGTTCCGGTTTTGTCTTCCGTAAAATACGTATCCAGTGAAGTATAGGCCGTGTACAGTACATCTGCCGATACCCGGCCGTCAAGTGAAGACGGAGCCCAGAGAGTGTGTTCCCAGCCGGGTTTCTGTCCGTCAAAGTTGTGGAAGTTTTCCAGGCTGTTTTCAATCAGGTCGATTCCTGTCAGATCCCGGGACGCATCTATTCCATTATCCCATTCAATGATATATGGATAGATGCCGTCTATGTCGTCATCCCACTGGAATGGCGCTATATGGAAACCGCCTCCGCTGATCTCATCCGCAGCGATGATCCCGACAGGCTGGCCGCCGCTTGGTTCCCCGTCTCCCCAGTTCGTGTAGGTGATGGGAGCCCCTGTCACCCAGGTCTCCATATCGTTGACGCTCCGGTTTAATCCGATCATGAATTTCTTTTCCGGAGTGAAAGCATAATGGTTATCCTGTATGTAAGAAAGCGCGATCTCCATAAAGTCCTGCTCTTCCTGTGACTCGATGGTGACCAGATGACCGCCTGGTTTCTGGAAATTCCCGGCAAATTCCTGTGCTTCCGCCCAGGTCTTTTTATTTGTCGTGAAATAGTAGGTATGACCTTCAAAATTAAAGAAGAATGAACCGAAAAGTTCGTTCGTTGACGAAACAGGCCCGGAGATGTCAGGAGCCATCGTCGGAACAGGCGTCGGGGCTGCCGGCGTCGGAGGTACCAGCGTCGGGGCTGCCGGCGTCGGAGGTACCGGCGTCGGAGCTGCCGGCATCGTGGGTACCGGCGTTGTATTGGCTGAAGGTACAGAGGTCGGTACCGCGGTCGGCTCCGGCTCAGCAGGCGGGATCATGCCCGGAGTCGTATCTTCCGCCAGGTCACCTCGCCAGACCACTGAGATATTCTTCACCACCTGCAGATTACAGGCATTTCCGGTTGTCGCCGTGATCCCTATATCATATTTCCCGGTCGGATCTATCCCTGCTATTCCCATGATATTCACACCGTCCACATCGACAAAGCATGTACCGTTCTCCACTTCCACCTTCATATGGTGGAACTTTCCGTCTTCTGTAAAATCAGAAGCATCCGCCATACAAAGATGGTTGGATACGCTCTCC
>CACZSZ010000077.1 GCA_902783945.1 uncultured Lachnospiraceae bacterium | reverse complement strand
GCATCACTCTCTCCGTCCGTTTCTGGTCTGTTCTATGATGCTCTCCATCGTCTCCTTTGAAATACTTCCGGTAACATAACCGAACAGGTTTCCTTCTTTATCGATCATAAATGTCGTGGGATAGGCGGTGATCCTCCAGTTTGTGCTTCTTTCCGTACTGATCGTACAGATCCCACTCCGGAGCGGGATAGAGTTCCTCCTCTTCTTTTTCTGTCTGAGAATCAGATGCCCGGGAACTGTCCGCAGACACGGTACTCATCATCCCGGAAAACATCAGGATGCCGGTCAGAATCAGCAGGATCCCTCCGGTCTTTGCTGTATGCCGCACAAACACCGCCAAACCTGTTATGGATTTTTCTGTTGTTTTTTTCATACTGTTTTACCTGAAACGCAAAAAACGACGGGCGGCGCCTGCCGCAATGCGATACGGGAGCGGACGCAGCGCTCTGTCTGCATTCTTCAGTTCTTCTATGATCGCTATATGCTGCGGACAGTGCCGTTCACATTTCCCGCAGGCCACACACTGCGAAGGGAACGCCGGCTTTTTCCGCAGACTGACTACCTGGAAATATTCGTGGCGCCCGGTACTTTTGGATTCCATGAACATCTCGTTGTAACAGCGGAACGCCCCCGGAATATCCACTCCCTGCGGGCATGGCATACAGTATGCGCAGCCTGTGCACGGAACCTTGATCGTTCTGTTGACAGCGTCCCGTATGCCCGCGATCATCGTCTGATCTTCTTCTGTGAATTCTCCGGCTTCTGCCTCTGACGCGATCCTGCAGTTCTCCTTTACCATTTCCAGAGAATTCATGCCTGACAGCACGCAGGTCACCTCCGGCTGATCCCAGAGCCACCGCAGAGCCAGTTCCGCTGCTGTCCGCTTTTTCGGATCGGCATCAATGAGTTTTCTGGCATCCTCCGGCAGCATATTGACCAGTTTTCCCCCGCGGAGCGGTTCCATGATGATCACCGGAATACCTCTGGCTGCTGCCGCCTGCAGGCCTTTCCGCCCCGCCTGCGAGACCTCGTCCATGTAATTATACTGGATCTGACAAAAATCCCAGTCGTAAGCTTCAAGTATCTGAAGGAACATATCGGTATTGCCATGGAAAGAAAAACCGATCTGCCGGATCTCACCGGATTTCTTTTTCCGTTCGATCCATTCCCGGATCCCCAGCTGTTCCAATTTGCGCCACGCCCCGACATCCGTCAGCATGTGCATCAGGTAATAGTCAATATGATCTGTCTGCAGCCGTTTTTTCTGCTCCTCAAAATACCGGTCAAGGGCTCCTGCTCTGTTGATCAGGTACTGCGGCAGCTTTGTGGCGATCTGAACACGGTCTCTTGCCTGATTCCGCGCCAGTATCTCTCCGAGTGCCGCCTCACTTCCCGGATAAATATAAGCGGTGTCAAAATAATTGACACCGCTTTCGATAGCGGCCATGATTTCTTTTTCTGCTTTCTGCAGATCTGTGCTCCCGCCGCTGCGGGAAAAACGCATGCAGCCATACCCCAGAATGGAGATAGGTTCACCCGCTTTGTTATTGCGGTATTTCATATGATACACCTGTATACTCTTCCCGAATAAGTCCTGCTTCGAGACAGGACCTATTCAAACATCGCCTCGATCTGCTCTTTCGGCTGTACGCCGACAGACTGGGCTACGGCTTCACCATCTTTGAAGACGATCAGCGTCGGAATGCTCATGACACGGAACTGTGCCGCTAGCTCCTGCTGCTCATCCACATTGATCTTTCCGACTTTTACCTTGCCTGCCTGTTCTTCGGCAATCTGTGCTATGATCGGGGACAGCATTTTGCACGGTCCGCACCAGGATGCCCAGAAATCCACCAGCACAGGAATATCTGATTTGAGTACTTCTTTTTCAAAATTGTCTTTTGTAATGATCACTTCACTCATAATAACCCTCCTTTACTTGCCCGCCGTGCCTTATTATCCCTGAAGGCCTCTGGCCTGGCGGTCCATATCTTCGATCACGATATCAAAGATTTCCCCTAATGTTGTTCCATATTCCAGTATTTTCCACGGTTCATTGGTATGAAAATGGATTTTGATCAATTCTTCATCACCGGCCACAAGAAGGGAATCCCCTTTAAATGTATCGGTAATATAATCGCTGATCACATCCTCATCCAAATCCTCTCCTTCAATCAAAAGCTGTGTGTCATAGCGAAATTCCAGCATAATTCCTCCTAATTGCAAGAGATGTGCTTTGACAGTTTCCGTTTAATAGCTTACGGCAGATATTTCCCTGACGCAAGATACAATTTATACCATTCCTCGCGGCTCAGTTCCACTTTTTCAGCCTGACAGGCATCTTCCAGATGCTTCGGATTCATGGTGCCCACGATCGCCTGCATCTTTGCCGGATGGCGCAGGATATCTTCTTCGGACCAGTCAAACGTCTTCCTGTCAAAATGAAGTCCGCACTTGGTCTGGATCATCATCTTATCCCGAGGTATATCAAGAAGAGCTTTTGCCTCGCCGAAACGTTCCTCAGCAACTCCTGCCGTATAGCAGGTCGCGTTATCAAAGAATCCTGCTCCTTCTTACAAAAAAGGGGCATGCCTCCGCCTTGCGGCTCAACATCCCCTTTACTGCTTTGTTTTTTATACTGATGTCCCGTTTCTGTGTTTTATTTCCCCGGCAGGATCATTTCCACATCACTGTGCGGGCTGGGAATGACATGTACGCCATACAGTTCTCCTACGCGTTTAGCCGCAGCAGCACCTGCGTCGACAGCTGCTTTTACGGCACCGGTATCACCGCGCACCATTACCGTAACAAGTCCGGAGCCGATCTGTGTCTTTCCGATCAGATGAACATCCGCTGCCTTGACCATGGCATCCGCCGCTTCGATCGATCCGATCAATCCTCTGGTCTCAACCATTCCG
>CACZSZ010000076.1 GCA_902783945.1 uncultured Lachnospiraceae bacterium | reverse complement strand
TTACACCGATCGACAAAGGAAGTCCGATGTATGGCGTGGAGATCCAGGCCAATGTGATCCAGAGTCTTCTGGAGGAAGATTTCAAGATCGAACTTACGGAACTGCTTCAGCTGATCATTCTGTTCTTTATCTGCCTGTTTACTGCGGAAAGATTCCTCAAAATGAGTCTTAGAAACAGCACGCTGCTGCTGATCGGGCTGGTCCTGCTGGGAACGGGAGGAGTGATTCTGCTGTACAAAGCAGGATTTGCGGCACATCCGCTGTGGATGCCGGCAGGTGTGGGAGTGCTGTTTCTGATTGCCGTCGCTTATCATTATATCCGTGCGGCAAAGGAGCGCCAGGCGCTTGCCCTGGAGAAAGAACGGATCGGGGCGGAACTGGCAGTCGCATCCCGGATACAGCTGAATTCCCTTCCGAAAGAATTTCCGCCGTTTCCCGAAAGACAGGAATTTGATATTTATGCATCCATGACTCCGGCCAAAGAAGTCGGCGGAGACCTGTATGATTTCTTTCTGATCGATGAGGATCATCTGGGATTTTTCATCGGCGATGTTACGGGGAAAGGAGTTCCCGCGGCATTGTTCATGATGGTGGCGTCTTCTCTGCTGCGCAATGCAGCCATGAGCGGAGCAGGTCCCGCGGAAGTGCTGGAAACAGTGAACCGGCAGATTTGTTACAGAAATCCGGAAGAAATGTTTGTCACGGTCTGGCTTGGCATCCTGGAGATCTCTACGGGTACATTGACGGCGGCAAACGCCGGCCATGAATATCCGGTCCTGAAACGGGCAGACGAGAGTTTTGAACTGTTAAAGCAGAAACACGGGTTTGTCATAGGCGGCATGGAGGAGATCAGATACCGGGATTATAAGCTGCAGCTGAATCCAGGTGACAAACTGTTTATCTATACAGACGGTGTGCCGGAAGCAGCCAACGTCCGGGAAGAACTGTTCGGTACGGAGCGTATGGTAGAAGTGCTTCGCAGTGCGGAAGAAGGAACAACATATGAGATCCTGGAAGCTGTCAGACAGCAGGTACAGCAGTTTGCCGGCGAAGAGCCGCAGTCTGATGACTTGACAATGCTGTGTCTGCAGTATAACGGGGCACCCGGCTGAAACGTCTGAATGCACAAAGGAAAGAGAGCCGTTTACTGAATATTTTTTTTCTGTTGCTGTGAGAGTATATTTCATGTAAAATCATTTGGAAGAAAGGATGATTTTCATGAGGAGTAAATACCACTCAGGAATAGAGAGCTAGAGGCAGTCATGCCGGTTCAGGAACCGGTGAGGCTGCCTTTTCTGTAAGCGGGCAGTATTGTGTGATCATAATTCGTGCGTTATTTGCAAGAGGCATTAGTAGATGGATAGTAAAAAAATACTCGTAGTAGATGACGAAGAGAGAATGAGGAAACTTGTCCGCGATTTTCTGGTAAAGGATGGATATACGGTCTCAGAAGCCGCAGACGGGGAAGAGGCACTCGAAGTATTCTTTTCTGACAGAGATATTTCGCTTGTGATCCTGGATGTGATGATGCCGCGCATGGACGGTTGGCAGGTATGTCGGGAGATCCGGAAGGAGTCCCGCGTTCCGGTCATCATGCTGACAGCCAGAGGCGAAGAACAGGATGAATTACTGGGATTTGAACTTGGTGTGGACGAATACATATCCAAACCTTTCAGCCCGCGGATCCTGGTGGCACGCGTCGGTGCGCTTCTGCGGCGCAGCAGAAATGCACAGGAAGAAAAAATATCCGCAGGTGGGATCGTACTGGATAAGGCGGCGCATCAGGCGATGGTGGACGGCCGGCCGATCGATCTGAGCGTCAAGGAATTTGAACTGCTTGCCTATTTCATGGAAAATCAGGGGATCGCCCTGTCCCGGGAGACGATACTTAATCACGTGTGGGATTATGATTACTACGGGGACGCACGTACGATCGATACGCATGTAAAAAAACTGCGGAGTAAAATGGGCGAAAAAGGAAGCAGCATCAAAACTGTGTGGGGATACGGATATAAGTTTGAAGCCTGACAATGACAGGAATTCAGAAGAAGATCATAGAGATGTGACATGAATAAGGAGGTACTTATGGCACAGAGGACAGACATACATAAAATACTGATCATCGGCTCCGGCCCGATCGTGATCGGCCAGGCATGCGAGTTTGACTATTCGGGAACACAGGCATGTAAGGCACTGCGTTCACTTGGCTATGAGATCGTGCTGGTCAATTCCAATCCGGCTACGATCATGACGGATCCGGAAATGGCGGATGTGACATATATCGAGCCTCTTAATGTGGCGCGTCTGGAACAGATCATTGCGAAGGAGCGCCCGGATGCCCTTCTGCCGAATCTGGGAGGTCAGTCCGGCCTGAATCTCTGTGCGGAGCTGTATAAGGAAGGCATACTTGATAAATATGATGTAAAGGTCATCGGTGTACAGGTCGATGCGATCGAGCGCGGCGAGGACCGGATCGAGTTCAAGAATACGATGAATATGCTGGGGATCGAAATGGCCCGCAGTGAGGTGGCCTACAGCGTCGAAGAGGCACTGGATATCGCCGCGGGACTCGGGTATCCTGTCGTGCTGCGTCCTGCCTACACGATGGGCGGAGCCGGCGGAGGACTGGTATATAACAAAGAAGAACTGAAGACGGTATGTGCCCGCGGTCTGGCGGCCAGTCTGGTGCATCAGGTCCTCGTCGAGGAGTCGATCTTGGGCTGGGAGGAACTGGAGCTGGAAGTTGTGCGCGACAAGGACAATAACATGATCACGGTCTGCTTCATTGAGAATGTCGATCCGATGGGCGTCCATACAGGCGACTCTTTCTGCACGGCACCGATGCTGACGATTTCCGAGGAACTGCAGGCACGTCTGCAGGAACAGGCCTATAAGATCGTGGAACATATCGGTGTTATCGGCGGGACGAACGTCCAGTTTGCCCACGATCCGGTAAGTGACCGTATCATCGTTATCGAGATCAACCCGAGAACATCCCGTTCTTCCGCACTGGCCTCGAAGGCGACTGGTTTCCCAATCGCGCTGGTATCCGCGAAGCTGGCGACCGGTCTGACGCTGAAGGATCTGCCCTGCGGCAAATACGGCACATTGGATCAGTACAGACCGGGCGGCGATTACGTCGTGGTCAAGTTCGCCAGATGGGCTTTTGAGAAATTCAAAGGCGTGGAAGACAAGCTGGGCACACAGATGCGTGCCGTCGGCGAAGTCATGAGTATCGGACGGACATATAAGGAAGCTCTGCAGAAAGCAATCCGGTCGCTGGAGAAGGACCGCTACGGTCTCGGGCATGTCAAAAACTTCAATACACTGTCCAAAGAAAAGCTGCTCAAGAGCATTGTGACGCCGAGCAGTGAGCGGCATTTCCTGATCTATGAAGCACTGCGGGCAGGAGCCACGGTGGAAGAGATCCATAACCTGACACATATCAAGACATGGTTCCTGCAGCAGATGAAAGAGCTGGTTGAAGAGGAAGAACAGCTGCTGGCAGGAAAAGGCAGCATGCCTTCGGACGAAGCGCTGATACAGGCCAAGAAGGACGGATTCTCAGACAAGTATCTGAGTGAACTGCTGGAAATCCCGGAGGCTGATATCCGTCACCGCCGCGAAGCACTCGGAATTGAAGAAACCTGGAGAGGCGTGCACGTCAGCGGTACGGAAGACAGCGCCTACTACTATTCAACATACAATGCGCCGGATGCCGATCCGGTCAGCGAAGAAAAACCGAAGATCATGATCCTGGGCGGCGGACCGAACCGTATCGGACAGGGGATCGAATTCGACTATTGCTGCGTACATGCTTCTCTGTCCCTGAAGAAGCTCGGATTTGAGACGATCATCGTCAACTGTAACCCGGAGACGGTCTCCACGGATTATGACACCTCTGATAAGCTGTATTTCGAACCGCTTACACTGGAGGATGTACTGAGTATCTATCACAAAGAAAAACCGGTCGGAGTGATCGCCCAGTTCGGCGGGCAGACGCCTCTGAATTTGGCTTCCGAACTGAAAGCCAACGGCGTGCACATTCTGGGCACACCGCCGGAAGTCATCGATCTGGCAGAGGACCGCGATCTGTTCCGGAATATGATGGATAAACTGGGCATTCCGATGCCGGAGAGCGGTATGGCCACGACCGTGGAAGAAGCATGGGCGATCGCTGAAAAGATCGGATATCCGGTCATGGTGCGTCCGTCCTATGTGCTCGGAGGCCGCGGGATGGAAGTGGTGTATGACGAAGAGACGCTGGCTGAGTACATGCGCGCAGCCGTCGGTGTGACACCTGACAGGCCGATCCTGATCGACCGCTTCCTGAACCACGCCCTGGAATGTGAGGCGGATGCCATCAGTGACGGCGAGCACGCTTATGTGCCGGCTGTCATGGAACATATCGAGCTGGCCGGCGTACATTCCGGCGACTCGGCCTGCATTATACCCTCGAAGCATATTTCGGTCAGACATCTGGAAACGATCAAAGAGTATACGCGGAAGATCGCTGAAGAGATGCATGTTGTCGGCCTGATGAATATGCAGTATGCGATCGAAAACGATACCGTCTACGTGTTGGAAGCCAATCCGCGCGCATCCCGCACAGTGCCGCTGGTGTCCAAGGTCTGCGGTATCTCGATGGTGCCGATCGCCACGGATATCATCACATCCGAGCTGACAGGCAGACCGTCGCCGGTCAGAGATCTCGGAAAACGCACGATCCCGTATTTCGGTGTCAAGGAAGCGGTGTTCCCGTTCAATATGTTCCAGGAAGTCGATCCGCTGCTCGGACCGGAGATGCGTTCTACCGGTGAAGTGCTGGGTCTTGCGCGCACAACGGGTGAAGCGTTCTGGAAGGCGGAGGAAGCTGCATCTGCGGCGCTTCCGCAGGAGGGCACAGTACTGATCTCGCTGAACAGCAAGGACAAACCGGATGCAGCGGAACTTGCGAAACTGTATTACGGGGCAGGATTTGGCATACTGGCAACGGGGACGACCTATGAACTGATCAGGGAAGCCGGCGTTCCGGTTGAGAAAGTCAAGAAGCTCTATGAAGGGCGGCCGAATATCCTTGATCTTATCACCAACGGGCAGATCAGCATGATCATCAACTCACCTGCCGGAAAAGAGAGTGTGAACGATGACAGTTACCTTCGCAAAAATGCCATCAAGGCTCATATTCCGTATGTGACAACGGTTGCGGCGGCCAGGGCGGCAGTCGAAGGAATTCATCAGATCAAGACGGGAGGAAGCGGGGAGCTGAAATCCCTTCAGGAGTGGCATGCGGAAATCCATACGTGTTAGAATTGCCTTAACCTTTATTATACTGACGGCGCTGGTCCTTCTTGCGATCGGCGTCTTTCAGTATGTTTTTCTTGACAAATATTACTTCAGAAACAAACAGAAGACCCTGGTGGAAAGTCTTGACAGTATCGAAGAGAAAGAGGACGGAGCACCGATTCCGGAGAGCTTTGAACAGTTCTGTTCGGTAAACGGTCTGACGTACTGCCTGGCGGACTCGACTCTGTCGTACTGGTATACCAATTCTTCATACGGAAACCGCATGGCGGCTATGCTTCTTGGGATCATGCTCGGCAAAGAGGATGAGAACACAGAAATCCTGGAAGAGAATGAAAGGTATACACTGTTCCGGAACGAGGACAGGTTTTCCGGATTGAACAGTCTGGAGCTGTGGAGCACACTTCCAGACGGATCCTATTATCTTGTCACAACGCCGATGCAGAGTATGTCCGAGGCGGCCAACATTTCACTGCGATTCTATCTGTATATCGGTCTGGCGGCCGTGGTGATCGGAGCGGCGGTGATCTGGCTCGTATCCGGAAGGCTGGAGACTATTGTCAGCAGACTGCGTTCCGAAAAGGAACAGCTGCAGCGGGATATCGAAGAAAAGGATCGCGTGGATGCCATGAGAAGGGAATTCCTCTCTAATGTATCTCATGAACTGAAGACGCCGATCGCATTGATCCAGGGTTATGCAGAGGGTCTGAAAGATAATGTCAGTGAGGATGCGGAAAGCCGTGAGTACTACTGCGACGTGATCGTTGATGAGGCGGTAAAAATGGACCGCATGGTGAAACAGATCACTACGCTGACACAGCTTGAATTCGGCGAACAGGATCTGGAGATCGAGACATTTGATCTGACAGAACTGATACAGAATACACTGGAGTCTCTGAAGGTCATGATCACACAGAAAGAGGCAGAGGTTTTCTTTGATAGAAAAGATCCGCTGCCTGTGCGCGGAGATCCGTTCCGCATTGGTGAAGTTGTCACCAATTATATGACTAATGCGCTGAATCATCTGGAGGGCGACCGCACGATCGATATAACCTGTGTGGAAAAAGAAGGGGTTGTTGAGACGACGGTATTCAATTCAGGAAAACCGATCCCGGAAGAGGATCTCGAGAAGATATGGATCAAGTTCTATAAGGTCGACAAGGCGCGGACAAGGGCTTACGGGGGCAGCGGGATCGGCCTTTCCATAGTAAAAGCGATCATGGATGCACACGGTCAGATCTGCGGCGTGAAGAATTATGAGAACGGTGTAGCCTTCTTCTTCACACTTCCGGTTGAATCCTGAAAAGTGGGCGTAGGACACGTGTAATTGACTTTTGGTAAGTCGGTCATACTATGAGAGAAAAAAAACGGGTAAGGTGGATACAGATATTGTGCCTGGCTGCCGTAATGGCGGCAGCTGTGATCGTGAGAATACCGGCCGGACAGCTGTCCGGTTTCGCGGAAGAACAGCGTGCGGTATATACTTCGCAGGAAGGACTGCCCTATCTCACGGATCCGGACTCCTATTATCATATCCGGATCGCAGAGAATGATCTGAAGTATGGGACACTGAGCGAAAACCGCGCAGAAGACGGCACTCTGTGGGATACGCAGAGCAATTATCCGGCAGGCAGAAGCGCGGAATACCAGAAAGGGATCGTGTACGCGGCAGAGGCCGTATGGAAAATTGCAGGCCTCTTCGGCGAAGCAGACCTGTATACGGCTGCATTCTGGCTTCCGTCGGTCATGGCGGCACTGGCGGCACTGGCGGCTTTTCTTCTCGGATACCGGATCAGCGGGACTGCGGGAGGATTTACTGCCGGGATCCTGGTTTCCTGTGCCTCTGCGTTTGTGGCGCGTGTTCTGCCGGGACGGTATGATACCGACATGTTCAGCGCCGTTATGGATGTGCTTCTGATCCTGTTCCTGACAGAGGCACTGCGGGCACGCGGGATCCGCAGCCGGGTACTGGCGGCGGCAGGATTTGCCCTGACGGCAGTGGCTTATTCCTGGTGCTGGTCTGTCTACGCTTTCATGTTTTCGGTACTGACAGCGGCAGGAGGTGCCGTGTTCCTGATCGTCCGCACCTTTGTCATACATACTGACAGGGGAAAAGAGAAGCGGGCGCATTTCTTCCGGAGAAGGCCGGACATACAGGCCTGGCTTCTCTGTGCAGGCCTTATGGCAGTTCTTCTGCTTTTTGCAAACGGTCTTTCTTTCTTCAGACAATTTTTACATCGGGTTTTCTGGGCCGGCTCCATGACAGAGTCGGGGACACTTCCCAATCTGCTGGCTTCCGTAACAGAACTGAACAGACCGGTGGGCATACCATCCGATCCGGCAGAATGGTTCGTTGCCTATGTGCCGGGGAAAACACTGTCAATACTCAATGGAATCGGCGGTGCGGCCGTGGTCATACTGTGCGTGGGAGGAATTCTGATCCTTCTGCTTCGTGTTCTGAAAGTGGCTCCGGAAGAGACCGCTGCGGCAGAAGGAACATCTGAAGAGTATGCTGCGGCGAAGTCGTCAGCAGAGACACCGGAATATGGAAAAACCGTGAGCCTGTTATATCTTTGTGTTCTGGGAACATGGCTTGTTGGTGGCATGTATGCTTCCCAGCAGGGAATACGGTTCGTCCAGCATCTTGCAGTCCCGGCAGGCATACTGGCAGGGAGCTGCGTGGGATCTGCTGCGCTCGGGATCGCGGCTGTCAGAAAGGGACCGGAAATTATAAAAATACTCTGTATCCTGCTGCTCTGTGCCGCTGCGGCGGCGATCCCTGTTGCGGGAGCAGTGCAGATCTGCAGGCTGAATCGCCCCTCGGCCAGTGATGCACTGGAGGAGGGAATGGAATGGATCAGGGAAATCGCGGAAGATCCGGATGCCGTGATCGCTTCATGGTGGGATTTCGGGTATTATTATGAATATGCATCCGGACATCCGGCTTTCTGGGACGGAGGTTCACAGAACGGTATGCGGGCCATACTGATCGCCAAGGCACTGACAAGCAGGAACATAACGCTTTCCGGGAGGATTCTGCAGATGCTTGCCAGTTACGGAAACCGGCCGGCGGAAGAATTGTCAGAACTTCTGGGAGAGAAGACGGCTTTTGATGCGCTGTGGGAGACACTGCTTATGGACAGGATGGAGGCGGAAGAATGCCTGGAGGAGAAGTACGGAATTTCCCGGAAAGAATCGGCTGAACTTGCCGGAATGCTGCACCCGGAGCAGAAGAAAGAGATATATCTGGTCATTTCCGGAGATATGCTGTATAAGCTTGGATGGATCGAGTATTATGCCGACTGGGATTTCAGCGGAAATGGGAGAAAACCTGTGGCAACGGTATATTCTGTCACGCCGGACGGATCCGCAGATATAAATACAGAGACAGAAGAAGCCCGGGCCTTTTTCGAGGACCGGGCAAAGGAAACAATCTGGAGATTATTTTTCGGGAGTGACGGGGAAGATGTATTTATTCCCGCGTTTGAAACTTCCGACGGTATAAGCCAGCTAAAGGTCTGGGAAGTAAAATAATACCACGGACCTGATCGTCTGGAAGCTGCCTCTTATGAGTAGTACACGACGATCGGCATCTCAAATGTGATCAGATCAAAGGCTTTTTCTGCCATATCTACAGGCATGTTGACACAGCCGTGTGAGCCGTCCCAGAGATAAATATCTCCGCCGAAGGCGCCGCGCCACCAGGCGTCATGAAAACCGACAGCACCGTTGAACGGCATCCAGTAGGAGACCGGTGTGCGGTAGCCGGGGCCGGTCAGTGTATAATCCAGAGCTTTGTTGTAGACAAGGCAGATGCCGGCCGGTGTGGCACGGGACTCTGTCATAAGACCGGTGACGACTTCCGTTTCCAGGGCAACTTCGCCGTCAATATAGATCCACATATACTGGCGTGTGCAGTCGACCTCGACATAGTCGTCGCCTAATCCGTTGTTTCCGCCGGAAGCAGTTTCTTTGCTGGAATAGATGGGCTCACGGGTCGTTACGGTTCCGTGATAGAGTTCGTCGGTGAGCTGCTGGATCTCTGCTTCGATATCAATCTGATACCCATAATTACCGCCTGTCACCTGGATCTCTCCGATGCCTGTTGCTTCGAAAGGTCTTGTTATGCCGACGGTGTCTACCATGTCGGCAACAGACTGGACATAGGAACGGATCTGCTCGTACCAGAGATAATCATCACGATAGTAATTGCCGTAAGCATCTTTGGAGAGCCAGTTTTTTGTGAGCGTTCCGTCCAGAGTTTTTTCTTCTCCGGAGGGCAGGGTATATGTGACGCTCCCGTCGGTAAACTCATTAAGGGCATCGGCTTCCTCCTGAAGCTCCTTTCCGATCGTGGCCACTGTCTGAGAAGGCTTCTCATACACGCCGCTTATCGCCGTGATATCCACTTCTGTTTCATATTGGTCGGCAGCATCCAGAACCGCGCGGAGGACAGTCTTTTTGTCCAGTGTAGTGCCTTCTTCTTCCGGAACGACAACATACTTGTTGCCTACATAGTCCATGAAGGCGTCAGCCGGCTTTTCCATGTTTTCTTCCTGCATTTCAGGAAGAGCACGTACGGCATCAAGCAGCATGTCGGCATCAAAGACTGTATTAACCTCTGCTTCCGCTTCAACAGGGGTGGCCGTCTTTCCGTTTTTCATGTACTCGTCAAACCAGGTGCGGGCGTCCTGTTTTCTGAACAGTCTTTCCACGGTTCCGTCAGAAACATAGTGGTAACCGAATTTGCTGCCGGGTATGGTTTCTTCACCATTCCGGAATTTGATCTTGATGGAATAATCATCGATGCCTTTTTCCAGTTTGGATTCTACTTCATCGACCGTCATGCCGGTGACGTCGATTCCGTTGATGGAAGTGCCTTCGAAGAAACGGTCACTGTATGCCTGGGCAAACTCGGTAAACTGCTTCATATAGTAAGCCATGTAGCCGAGGCCTCCGATCACAGCGATCATAATACCGAAAAGTATACCAAATAGTACTCGTCTTTTTTTCTTGGAATATTTTTTATTAGATTTACGCATAAAAGCAATATATCACATATATGGCATAAAGTGTAGTAAAAAAGCTTACAATATAAGAAAAAATCTGCTATAATATAAAAGGAAATTTATTCGTTTATGGAGGAAAATGCCCAAAAGAAAAAACGGAGGTGAATCTTGTTCCACAAGGGAGACTACATTGTATACGGCATATCAGGTCCCTGTCTGATCACGGATGTGACAAAATTATCTATGCCCGGCTGTGACGGGAAACGCAAGTATTATGTGCTGCGCCCTGTAAACTCAGCGAAAAGCACGATCTATTCCCCTGTTGATAACGACAAAGTCATCATACGTCAGATCATGACACGCGAAGAGGCAGAAGACCTGCTGCAGGAAGTTCCCGGTATTCAGCAGATTGAAGTGGAAAATGAAAAACTCAGAGAAGAACAGTACAAAGAGATCATGAAAAACAGTGATCTGCATGACTGTATCGGACTGATCAAAACGCTTTATCACAAGCGTCAGGTACGTCTTGATCAGGGAAGAAAGTTCACATCAGTAGACGAGCGATATCTGCGGGAAGCGCTGGATACACTCAGCAGCGAGCTGGCGATCGCTCTGGATATGAAAAGCGAAGAAGCGGTGAAGACCCTTCGCGATAAGCTTCACGCCTGAATAACGCCGGCTATGTCCGGCTGAAACGATCTTCAAAATACCACTTGCATTTTATCGGCCGGTTTGGTATGATTATACACGGTCGATTGGTCAAGCGGTTAAGACGCCGCCCTCTCACGGCGGAAACAGGGGTTCGATTCCCCTATCGACTGCTTCAGATGCGGACGCTTGCGTCCGCATTTGTTGTTTTATAACGATTGGGGAAGATCAATATGAATAAAAAAGAGATCCTGGAAATCCG